>JAHJDU010000644.1 GCA_018812385.1 Pseudomonadota bacterium | reverse complement strand
TTATTTCAGGCATTAAAAGACGGGTACCAATTCTGGGATATCCTGAAGATAATATCAAACCAATGCCGATCCTTCCCATGGAGGAACTGTATACAAAATATTATCTCAGGTTTGAAGCCCAGGATCATCCGGGTGTGCTGGCAAAAATTTGCGGAATTTTAGGAGAAAACAATATCAGTATTAAATCCGTCCATCAAAAGGGTCGGAAAAGTAATGGAAAAGTGCCCGTTGTAATGATCACCCATATTGCCAAGGAAGCATGGGTGCAAGGGGCGTTAAAACAAATTTCAAAAACAGATTCAGTTGTAGGTGATCCCATTTTGATTAGAATTGAAGAAACTGACCAGGAGTAGTGTGATGAAGATATTGGTTGCGGACGTAGAAGGTGTTTTTCTGCCGGAGATATGGATTAATGTTGCAAAAAAAACCGGGATCGAGGAGCTTAGGCTGACCACCCGGGATATCAGTGATTATAATGTGTTAATGAAAAAACGGCTTTCTTTGCTGAAAAAGAATAATTTAAAGATTCAGGATATTAAAAATGTGATTGCCACTCTGGAGCCCCTTGAGGGCGCACTGGATATTTTAAACTGGATCAGGGAGAATTCACAGATTATTCTGCTGTCAGATACTTTTGAAGAGTTTGCAAAGCCTTTGATGGCAAAGCTAAATTATCCAACACTCTTATGCCATAACCTGACCATTGACAAAAACGGCAATATCACGGATTACAACCTCAGGATAGAAAATCAGAAAAAAGAGGCTGTAAAAGCCTTAAAGGCAATGAATTATCATGTGATTGCTTTTGGAGATTCCTATAATGATATCGGGATGATCCAGGAAGCCGACCAGGGTTTTTTCTTTAGCCCGCCAGAGCCTGTAATCAGGGATTTCCCCGATATTCCCGTGACAAGGAATTACCCGGAGCTTAAAACCATGATTACCTCATTATTGGATATCTGATGATTAATATTGATGAATTTAAAAATGTAACAGCTCTTGTCATTGGTGCAAGCTTTAAAGAAAGTGCAATGGTTGCCAATGCAGCAGCAGGAATCGTTGTAGCATAGGTCGGAACAGCCACTGTTTCTATTGATGAGCTTCGGCAGGCCCTGGCAGATTAAAAAATATCCAGACAAAAAAATTAAAAAAACTTGACAGAAACATGACTATTCTATATATTGTCTCCTGTGATGCGGGGTGGAGCAGTCTGGTAGCTCGTCGGGCTCATAACCCGAAGGTCGTTGGTTCAAATCCTTCCCCCGCTACCAAATAAATTCAAGGGTTTCGAAAATTTTTCTAAACCCTTTTTTATTTTTAAAATAGACTTTTCCCCACGCTAAGGATTATGGAAGGGGCTTTCTTTGCACATGGCTCCAAAGATATATTGTGTTTACAAGTAAAATTTGTTAGGTTTCAAAGCGTGAAATGGACATTTTAAAACTTTTAATTGCCTGGCCTGTTATTTGCATTTTATGAAATTATTCATTTTTTTTCTTTTTTTGGTTTTGTTCCGGCATGACGCTTTTGCCGGAGACGTTCTTTTTTTAGATATTAACAATGCGATTCCTGAAATCCAGATTGTCAAGGAATACATGGATAAAGATAAAACAAAGAACAATGGACCTGAATCCAGACTGGTTATTGTTCCTTCCCTGGAGACATACAGCATGGAGAAACGCCAGAGAATCCAGGAATTAACTGCTATAATGAATGGCATGAAGGAAAAGAATATTTTGAAGCCCGGTGGAGACTTTCCCAGACAGATTTTTAATCTTGGTAAAGTTATTCGCTGGCACAAAACTGGTGACCAGAACAAGGATTACAGTTTAAATGACTTTCTGCCTGAATTAAAAGACGTGTTAAACAATGATTCATTTGATTTTGACCGGGTATTTATTTCAGGGCATCATGGATCGAATTATGGCAGCTTGAATGCGGTTATCGGTGGGGAATTTTTTAACGGGCTCACGGTTGACACCTTGAAAAAGCTGCTCAACAATTCACCCACCACAAAAAATGTAAATTCCCTTATCCTGCTTGGATGCAAAACAGCCATAAATAAATTAATGGAACGGGACGGGGTTGCCTGGGCTGCAGTACTGCCGGATTCGCTGCTTCAGTTTGGATTCAATGAAAACTCACCAGTTAAGACTGATGAATTAAATTTATCCATATTAAGAGAACTACTTAAAATACAAACCTTAATTTCTCTGTTTAAGAATGATCAGGATTCTGGAATAAGCCTTGACATAATCTTACAACGTATCATGAAAATCAAAAGAGGCAACCGGTATTTAGGATTTCGGTTTAATAATAAATATTATCAATATCCAAAGCATTTTGTAGAATAGGTATATGAGACCCATCGTCTAAGCCTGTTCATGTCCCGGGATAAATCTGTATTCAGCGAAAATGCCAATCTTGGCATTTTCGGCAAATGGTGCAAAAATTTTTTATAATCCCAGATCTTCATTTATTAATACAATTTTAATCCTCTTTTTTGGAAAAGATTTTTGCGTAATTGTCCAGGAATTGCAAATTCTGTTACTGCCGATACATTCTGAACACACGCCCGTTTTAGTGCAGGGAGTTTTCATGTCAAGGCGCATGGCATTGGCAGGGGCAACAAAATCTTTTATCCGGTCCATGGCAGATTCAAGATCAGGAACGATTTTATTCCGGCCGATAAGAATCAGAACATTTTTAGGTCCGAATGTAATGGCTCCCACCCGGTTGCCGATCATATCAAGATTAACCAGACAGCCATCTTCCGTTAAAGCATTGGATCCGGTAATAAAAAGATCAGTTAAAAGTGCTGCTCTTCTTAATTGGGTTTTCTCATCATTGGATAGAGATTTATCAAATATATCAAAAACCTTGAAATCCTTGCTGTCTTTAAGCGCATCATAAAGACCTGTCCCTATAAAAGTCACTGAACCTCCCCATGATATGGTTTTGATATCTATTGCAGGTATGATGCTTTCTAAGACAATTTTTGAGGCTTGTTCTGAATTATCAGCAATAAAAACTTCAAAATTGTTTGATTCCAGCGATTCTTTTACATTTTCAAATTTAAGTTTCCAGTAATTGTTAATTGGGTCCTTCATTGTGTTCTCCTTTTTTTTATAAATTGAATTTTGTCTGTTAGTGTGTTTTGATATTGATAATAATAAAAAATCATAGTGAAAATAAAGTGTTTTTAAATATTTTATCATAAAATTACATGAAAAATGCCCAGAGTTTTGGAACCAATGAAATATTTTATGCAATAAAGAATTGATCTATAAGGGAGAAGACCGATGGCAACAAACAATTGTGGTAATTGCGGTTTCAGAGCAAAATATGATAATAATCCTAAGTCATTTTTAGGGCGACTATGGCGATGGCATGCAGGGTGGTGCCCTGGATGGAAAAAATATATCAGATCTCTGCCAAGCGAGGAACGGATCAAACTATCTGAAAAGTATAATATGAAAAAATATCAATGAAAGGGAGCAGGGGATATTATCAAGACTAAAGGGATAATGAAAAACCGCAATTTTATGTTTCTTTGTTTTTAATTTTCCTATAGGTTATTAGGGAAAATTATTTTGATAAAAAATTCAGGTTATCGGTTTTATTGCTGGAGATATTATGACTGGAAAAAAGTTAGTTGAAAATTGCCTTGTTCGGGAAAAAAAGAACATTTATTGTTCCTGTCCGAAAACGGAATGCGAAAGACATGGTGTTTGCTGTGAGTGTATTGTGTCTCACAAGGAAAGAAAAGATGTTGCTTTTCATGTAAAATTTCCCCACTGCCTAAGAGACCAATTAGCAGAAATAGGTTATAAACCGATTAGATTGTAGGAGATTACAAGTTTATGCTTCAAATGGAAAATAATTTTGAATTCAATCTTCTGAAGTGTATTATAAAAAAAAATGAACCCGTTGGCGCAAGTTCCCTGGCTCTGAAATTGAATACGCCCCAGGCAACCATAGGTAGAAAACTTCATGAACTGGAATTTCGAGGTTATTTGGAAAAACAGAGTAATAAAGGTCGGGTTATTACTTTGAAAGGCAGAGAGTATTTTGATAAATTGGCAAATGATGAGTTAAGGAAACATAAGGTAAACG
>JAHJDU010000057.1 GCA_018812385.1 Pseudomonadota bacterium | reverse complement strand
ACGTGCAGTTGAAGGCACTGCTATCTGTGGCTTCCGATCTGGCATCAGAATTGGAGTTTGACAGGAAAAACAATTTTAGGACACGATCCGTCTTATGTCTTCCCATTAAAAACCATGGCGGAGAAAATGTCGGTGTTCTTCAGGTAATCAATAAAAAGGATAAAACGCGTTTTGATGCCAGGGATGAAATATTTTGTAAGGGGCTGGCATCCTAGGTGGGAGCGTTTTCAGCCGGAATATGTGGACGATGTGATCAATTCTCTGAATTCGTGACTTTGGAACAAATAAACATGGATGACAACAGCAGACGTTAAGGGGTCACTATCCCTTCTGAGTTGGAGGCAGGGTTATTTGTTTGAAGATAGGCAACTTCAGCTTTTTTCCGCATTTTTGATTACGATTGTGGATTCATTAATAAAGTGGATCTTTTAATGAGTTTGTAAGCCTGAAAAGAACTAAATTAAAACAAGAAAATAATTGGTTTAACAAAAGGAGAGATGGAATGAAAACGACAGCCAAAGATGTTATGGTGACCCACTTTAAAACATTGAGCCCTGATTCTTCTATAACCGAAGCATTAGAGATCTTTAAAGCATCAAAACTGGGTGTAAAAACAATTTTTGGCATTATGGTAACAGATAAAGATGGCTCCATTGCAGGTATGATATCCATGTATGATATTCTTCTGGCCCTTTTGCCCAAGCATGTTAAAATTTGGGGAAACATCAGTGATATTGAAATTGAGGGTATTATTGATAGTGCTACGGGTAAATTAAAAAATTTTGTTGTCGGAGATATCATGACACCAAAAGTCATATCCGTTACCCCTGACACGCACTTGATGATGGTCCTTGATATCATGATAAAAAAACATGTTCGAAGACTGCCCGTTGTTTCCAATGGTGAAGCTGTCGGCATGGTTTATATTTCAGATCTTTTTAACCATCTTCTTGAAAGAGTATGAAAATGGTAAAAGATACATTAACCGGGTTAAAAGTCAGACATGCCATGAGAAAGCAGTTGATTGTGCTTGACCCCAGTGACAGCATTGATTGCGGAATCCAATATTTAATTAAATATAAAATCAATGCGATTTTAGTCGGCAAAGATTCACAGATACCTTTGGGCGTTGTTTCAAAAACAGATAAATGGGGGCCTGGTATTCAGGACTTCCTTTATCAACCCCTGTTAAAATGATAATGAATTGCCCTCCACTTTTCTGCGGGCCGGATGATACGCTTTATTCTGCATTGGATACCATGAAAGCCAATAAGATCGACAGGTTATATGCTTTGGAGCAGGATTCAAATACAATAGATGGTGTCATAACATACCCTGATATTGTAGGATTGCTTTACCATTATTGCAGTCATTGTAACCAGGGCCTTTTTAATAAAACTGATGAGATTGTTCAAGACAGGGTCAAAAGATATAAAGTTCATGAAATTATGACAAAACAGGTTGAATCCTGTAAGGAAGAAACCTCTCTTGAATCTGTGGTGGAAATTCTTTCTGCTTCAAGATTCGGTGCAATCCTTGTTTCAGATGATCAAAACTATCCCAAAGGGGTTATTTCCAAAACCGATATTACGCTGTGTTACAGGCACGGAGAGGATCTGTCTGTCACTGCAGGAACGATTATGTCAAGTCCTGTGGCCCTGTGTTATGAACAGGATCCTGTAGAGAGGGCCATCAAATCAATGATTTTAAAAGATTTGCATCGCCTGTTCGTCGTTCCAGGGAAACATCAGGCAGTTTCAGGTGTTATTTCCCTTACAGATGCAGCCCGGTTAAGATCAGGCAGTTGCCATGCCTGTATCAGTAGTCGAATAAGACTCGAAGAAAACTGATTGGATACCAAGTCATCTCAAATTAAATGCAGGTATTACATCTGTTACAGTCAATCATAGGACAGGGGGGCGATTTTTCCCCCTGTCTGGATTTTATAAACTCTTTTGCAAGGAACTCTTTTTTGACTCGATTATCAAGAAAATCCCAGGGCAGGGGGGTGTCAACGGGTGTTTCCTGATAGACAATTGAATCACAATAGGTTTTGTTCTGCTTCATGGTAAATGACCAGCCATTCTTTAATGCGGATTCGATCAGGTCTGCAGCCTTTTTATCTCCACGAGAAAGAAGGGCATGGATTTTTGCTTTTCTCAATGATTCAACATTTATTTTAATATTGGCGATTTTTTTTAAGCCTTGGTGGATAAGTGTGACTCTTTTTTTTAATGTGGCTTCATCTGTCATGGCAGCCCATTGAAACGGGGTAAATGGTTTTGGAATAAAAGGATTGACACTTAAGGTAATGGTTCCGATTTTCTTTTGTTTTTTTGATGCCTCAAGAAAAACAGATTTAATTTTTTTTGTGAGGTCCACTATAGCCATGACATCCTGATCCTCTTCAAAGGGAAGCCCGATCATAAAATAGAGTTTTAAATTCATGATACCGGCATTGACAAGTCTTTGAGCGGCACAAAGAATGTCGTGCTCATCAATTTTTTTATTAATAATATCGCGCATTCGTGCTGATCCTGCCTCCGGGGCAATGGTTGCTGTTTTTACCTTTGCAGCGGAAAGAGCGCCGATAAACTCATCTGTTAATTTATCGGCCCTTAGGGATGAAAAAGACAGTTTAAAATGAAGGTTCAGTCCATAGTCGCAGATGTTTGTTATGTCGGGATGATCTGCAATGGCTGAACTGACAAGCCCTATTTTATCTGTCCTGCCCGTGGCAGAATTCATAGCGGCATAAATATTTTCAGCCGGATATATTCTGGGTGGCCTGTAAATAAATCCTGCGCTGCAGAACCTGCAGCCATGGGGGCAGCCTTTAAGGGTCTCTATAAGAAAGGTATCCTTAAAAGCAGTTTCAGTGGTGAGAATAGTGGTGGCGGTTGTAATGGTATCAAGATTTTTAAGGTATTGCACCTTGATTTGAAATGGATTTTTATTCGTGTGAAGCGCAGGTACATAGGCACCGGGGATTTTTTTTTCCAGGCTGTGTAAAAAAGAGTTTTTATCGATTTTTTTTAAGAATTTATCAAAAAATGGCTCAAGTAAACATTCTGCTTCTCCTAAAAGGAAACAGTCCATAAAAGGGGCAATGGGTTCAGGGTTTAAGAAACAGGCGACTCCCCCTGCAACCACCAGGGGGTGGGTGTGGTTTCGATCGGGCGATCGCAAGGGGATGCCTGCTTTCATAAGGAGTTGAACAATATGGAGAAAGTCGTTTTCAAATGATATTGAAAACAGAATGATATCAAATTGATTAAGGTTTAAACCGCTTTCAAGACTTTTAACCTGAAGGTTACTCGTAACCTGAAGGTCACAACTAAGGCCTTGTGTTGCCTGCTTTGGGTCTGGCATAAAGACCCTTTCACAGGCTAAAAAATTAATATTATTTGCAAGCCGGTATACGGTTTGAAATCCCAGACTGGACATGCCTGCCTTATAAGTATTGGGATATACAAGAGCTGCTTTTATAAATCCTTTACCTTTTTTAACAATGGCTCCTTGTTCTATAATTTTATTTTTATTTGAGCCATAATTCCAAGGTGGTTTGAGCCTTTTCCCCATTTATCAGTCAGCTTTTCTTCTAAGAAATGTAGGTACCTCCAGATCATTGTTATCAAACGGGATTGAATTGTAATCATTTAGAATGTCATAATCTCCAACCGCTTTTTTATGTTTAACAATGACAGGGTTGTCAAATTCATTCCAGCTTGCAAGCTCCTCCTGGGAAGGAGTTCTCAATTGTCCCCGTGCAATGGTTCCAGCAGATTGTGTAACGGGCTGGGCTACTGCCCCTGGCTGTTGATATGCAATGGGCTGAGCCATGGGATCAAAATGGTGTATGTTATCGGATCCTTTGAATTCTTCAGAGCCAATACCGGTGGCGATTACTGTAATCCTTATTTCATCTCCCAGTTCCTCATCAAATGTCTGGCCCCAGATGATGTCTGCATCATCTCCGACTTCCTTGTAAATCCTGTCAGATGCTGCTGTCATCTCATCAAGGGTTATATCAGAACTGGATGTAATATTCATTAACACCCCTTTTGCACCGGCAATAGAAATATCTTCAAGAAGTGGATGGGAAATCGCCCTTTCAGCAGCTTCAACGGCCCGATTTTCTCCTGATGCAATACCAATACCCATCAATGCTTTTCCTGCTTTTTGCATGGTGGTTCTGACATCAGCAAAATCAAGGTTGACATGGCCCGGCATCATAATCAGGTCTGTAATACCCTTTACAGAATGGTGGAGAATTTCATCTGCTTTAATAAACATATCAACCATTTTAGCACCTTTGGTTGCAATTCCCCTGAGCCGATCATTTGGAATGATAATGACGGTATCTGTAATCGCTTGAAGTTTTTCAAGGCCTGCAAGGGCCTGTTGTTCTCTTTTTTTGCCTTCAAAAGAAAATGGTTTAGACGCAACGGCCACAGTCAGTATACCAAGATCTCTACAGATTTCAGCAATAACGGGGGCAGCTCCTGTTCCAGTACCACCACCAAAGCCTGCTGTAATAAAGACCATATGGCTGTCCTCTAAGGCCTGCCGCAGTTCAGATGCACTTTCCTCTGCTGCTTGCTGGCCCTTTTTCGGATCAGCACCAGCGCCAAGTCCTTGTGTCAGTTCTTTCCCAATCTGAATTTTTACTTCAGCCCTGGATGCTTCAAGCGCCTGGACATCAGTGTTGGCAACAATGAATTTTACACCTTTGAGTTTCGCATCAATCATGTTGTTCACTGCATTGCCGCCGGCACCGCCAACGCCAATAACCTTGATTTTTGCTGATTTTTCGTTTTCCACATAAGAGAAAGTCATTTCCACCCCCCTAAAAAATTAAAGTATATTTTTAAACCACTGTTTCATCCTATTTAATACTCCTGTAAATCCTTGAACGGGTGCGTCGTGCAAATTAGTTCGACAGCTTGCGCTGGAACCTAAAAGGACAAGCCCGACACCCGTCGCATAGGCCGGATTTTTAACAATATCTTTCAGCCCCCCAACTTTATTGGGTTCGCCAATTCGTACAGGCACATTGAAAACAGATTCTGCAAGTTCAGTGATGCCGTCAAGAAGCACGCTTCCACCAGTGAGGACAAACCCTGCCGGGAATGAATTTTCAAGTCCATTGGAGAACAATTCTTTTTGTAAAAGAGAAAAAATTTCTTCCACTCTGGGCTCAAGGATTTCAGCTAGAATCTTCTTGGAAAGTTTTTTAGGGGATCTTCCCCCAACACCCGCTACCTCTATGGTTGCTCCGCTTTTTACATTTTCCGGGATACAGGTGCCATGTTCGTTTTTTATTTTTTCAGCTTCCGGCAGCGGTGTTCGAAGACCGATTGAAATATCATTGGTCAGGTTGTGTCCTCCCAGAGGGAGGTTATATATAAATTTTAAATTATTATTTTTGAAAAGGGCTAAATCAGTTGTTCCGCCACCCATATCGGCGACAACACATCCCAGTTGCTTTTCTTCATCTGTAAGAACTGCTTCGCCCGAGGCCAATGATTTAAGGGCAATTTCACAAACTTCAAGGCCTGCCTTATTGCAGCACTTGACAATATTTCTGGCTGAAGATACTGCACCCGTGATAATGTGAATATTGGCTTCAAGACGGATGGCTGTCATACCCACAGGATTTTGAATGGATTCCATGTCATCAACAATAAATTCCTGGGGGATGACGTGAAGAATTTCTCTGTCGGCTGGAATGGCAATTGCTTTTGCTGCATCAATGACGCGGTCAACATCCTGGTCTGTAATTTCACGGCCCTTGATAGCGATAAGCCCATGGGAGTTAAGACCTTTTATATGATTCCCTGCAATACCAGCATAAACAGATGAAATATCACAACCAGCCATGAGTTCTGCCTCTTCCACCGCTTTTTTTATTGAATCCACAGTTGATTCAATATTGACAACAATTCCTTTTCTAAGTCCCGTGGATGGGTGGGAGCCGACACCAATAATGTTGATTTGATCCTCAAGCATTTCCCCTACAACGGCCGTAATTTTGGTTGTGCCGATATCCAGGCCCACAATTATTTTTTCATTTCCCTGCAAATTACGCCCCCTTTTCTAAATCGTTGTGCAGAGCATTGTTGAGTTTTGTTTTGATAAACACTTTTTTAATATTAAAAAGATCCATGGCGCAGATTGTTTTCTCGGGAAAGTTTTTATCAATATACTCGCTAATATTTTTTGCTTTATTCAGTTTTGCTTTAAAATTATCAAAACCCAGTTTAATTTGAACTATTCCTTGTTCGCCTGTGAGCTGCTGGTTATATATATCCCTGGCTTCAATGGTGACCCCG
Organism: Pseudomonadota bacterium; assembly: GCA_018812385.1. Taxonomy (GTDB): domain Bacteria; phylum Desulfobacterota; class Desulfobacteria; order Desulfobacterales; family Desulfobacteraceae; genus Desulfobacula. The sequence continues at coordinate 8,982 of JAHJDU010000057.1, read as the reverse complement.
GTATTTTCATCTCCATTTATTTGCTTTATATTAACGCAGTCCACTGATTGTAAAAAATCCATGGTGGAATTAAATAAAGTCCCATTGAACAGATACTGGTTATTGACACTTGTAAGATCAAGTCCCGTGACAACGGGTAAATTTTTTATATTATCATTAAGAGGGCTGTATTCTTTAAAAGGGCTTCCCTGAGTATTAATTAAAATATCAGCCAGGTTTCCAATTTTAACAATGGCCAGGGGTTCATGCTCAGTGATGGATATGGACAGCACAGAATCCAGATTTCTTTTTACACAGGCTGACTGAATCCAGGGATGGGAAATGAGTCGCTTTTCAATGGAAAATAAATTAATCTCCAAAATATTTTTTTCAAAGGTCAGGTCTGCAAGCTTGAGAATGTCTTCTTTTAAAACCCGGTTTGTCCCTGAAATTTCAATTTTTTTAATATTAAAAGAGGGTGACTGGGTAATAAAATCGTAAATAAAGATCGATACAAGGCTTAAGGCACTGATAAATACCAGAGTCATGACGTATTTAAGACAAACCGCAATGCCGGTCTCGGAATTTGTATACTTGCCATCTTTGGCCTCAGGTTTATACCTGTTGGGTTGAATTTTTTTACTCACCTTCCAGCCTCACTTCTGTTTCTAACTTAATTTGGTATTTTTTAAATACAATTTCCTGGATATGCTGTTTTAATAAAAGGATATCTTCACAGCTTGCATTGTTGGTGTTTACAATAAAATTTGCATGTTTTTCAGATACCATGGCGTCATTGATCCTCATCCCTTTAAGCCCTGATTTTTCAATCAGTTCCCCGGCAGATTTTCCCAGGGTTGGATTTTTAAAAAAACATCCAGCGCTGGCAGCGGAAACAGGCTGGCTATCATTTTTTATGGTAAGGTTTTCTTTAAAGCATTCTTCTATTTGTACCCGGGGTTTTTCCTTTAATATTAAGGTTGCTGACACGATAATGCCCGGGTGATTAAGGCGGCGGTAAGAAAAATCAACCTCTTTTTTCCCCAGGGTTTCAAATGTCAGGGTATTTTTGTTCAATATATCAATGGATTCAACAATATCTGACATTTCCCAGGATTTTGTTCCGGCATTCATCATAATGGCACCCCCGACAGTCCCGGGTATTCCTGCGGCATATTCGAGTCCAGAAAGCGAGTGGCGTATGGCAAACTGACAGACACTTGATAACCGTTCTCCTGCTTCAACATAAATGGTTTTTCCTTGAAGGTCTGCCTGGGTAATATGGATTTTAGATTTTAAAAACTTTGTAATAACCACAAGACCCCGGATGCCTTTATCTGTAATTAAAACATTGGTGCCGCCCCCAAAAATAGTGACTGGAATATCAAGGGTTGAGGCTTTTTCTAATAATTTTTTTAATTCCAGTTTGTCTTTTGGCATTGCAAGAAGATCAGCCGGGCCTCCGATTTTAAAGGAGGTATAATTTTTCATTGGCTCATCAACAAGAAGTTTGAACTCTTGAGCCAGCGTTGAAACAGCTGTGTTTTCTTTTGCTACCATGTTTTGCCTTTACAATACTTCAAGCAGTTTTTCTCCAAGGGTATAAATGTCTCCGGCACCAAGTGTCAGAACAACATCTCCCTTTTTTAGTTTATGGGTAATCATGGATAAAGCCTGGTTAAAATCAGGTGCATAAGAGACCTCTTTATGCCCATGTTTTCTGATACCTTCGCATAGGCCCTGGGCATCAACCCCTTTAATTTCTTTCTCACTTGCCGCATAAATCGGGAGTACAATCAGAATATCGGATTGATAGAAAGAGCGGGTGAATTCATGAAACAACCCCTGGGTCCGGGTGTATCTATGGGGCTGGAATACAACAATCAGTCTTTTGCCCATACGGCTTTCCCTGATTGCGGTCAGGGTTGCCATGATTTCTGTTGGATGATGGCCATAATCATCTATTACCAGGATTCCCTTTTTTCTACCCTTGATTTCAAGTCGCCTTTTTACGCCTTCAATCTGTTCCAATGCTTTTTTAATTGTTTTAAAGGATATGTTCAGCTCAAGCCCGGTTGCAATGGAAGCAAGTGCATTGGAGATATTATGCTTTCCGGCAATATTGAGATTAATGTCACCCAATAGTTTTTCATGGTGGAAAACTTTAAAGAAACTCTTGTTGCCCATAAATGAGATTTCCCTGGCCCGCAGATCAGACTGGGCCGTCATGCCAAAGGTGGTATATCTGACCTTTAACCTGGGAAGGATATCCTGGATATGTTCGTTATCAAGGCAGAGAATGGCAAGGCCATAAAAGGGAACAGAGTTGATAAACTGAACAAATTTATCTTTGATATCGTCAATATCTTTGTAAAAATCAAGGTGTTCAAGATCTATATTGGTGACGACGGCAATGGCAGGTGCATACTTTAAAAAAGATCCGTCGCTTTCGTCGGCTTCAGCAACAATATATTCGCCTTTGCCATGCAATGCATTGGTATCAAGCCCTTTGAGAAGGCCTCCAATAATTACTGTGGGATCAAGACCGGCAGTGTTGAGGATTTGAGAAATCATGGAAGTGGTGGATGTTTTGCCATGGGCACCTGAAATAGCAATGGAATATTTGATCCGCATCAACTCTGCCAGCATTTCAGCCCGTGGAATAATAGGAACTAAAAGTTCTTTTGCGCGAATCACTTCTGGATTATCACCCGTAATGGCAGTAGAGGTTACCACCACGCTGGCACCGGCTATCTGCTCCTTACTGTGTCCTTGAAAGATGATGCCGCCATGTTTTTCAAGTCGTTTGGTAATGGGGGAGAGCTTTAAGTCAGATCCAGATACTTTATAGCCAAGATGTATAAGCAGTTCTGCAATACCACTCATGCCTATGCCGCCGATTCCAACAAAATGGATATGGTAATTTTTTTGATACATGGCTTAACCCTTAATATCCTTTGTTTTTAAAATATGATTTGCTATTTTTTCATCTGCGTCAGGCATGGCAAGCCGCCTTGACATCTGGGCCATGTGGTCAAGCCTTTCTTTGTTTTCCATCAGATCTTCCATCTTTTCTTTTAAGGCATGTCCAGTGAGTTCATTATCTCTTATCATTACAGCGGCTCCCTGTTCTTCAAGGGCTTTTGCATTATAGGTCTGGTGGTCGTCAGCTGCATGGGGGAAGGGAATAAGAATGGCAGGCAGGCCCTTGATACACAGTTCTGAAATAGTTCCCGCACCCGCCCTTGTTATTACAAGATCTGCCATGTCCTGAATCTGTGGCATGTTATGGAAAAAAGCTTTGGTTGTTGCATTGATTTTCAGGCGCTTGTATCGTTGTAAAATTTCAGCTTCATCATTAATGCCGGTCTGATGAATAATATTGAATTTGTCAGTATCGCTCATCAATTCAAGGGCATCCATGAATGCAGTGTTGATACTGGTGGCACCCTGGCTTCCACCTGTGACAAGAAGGGTAAATTTGTCTGGATCAAAATTATTTAAATTCAGGTTATCTTCAGATTCAATACTTTCAGTTTTTCTAACAGGGTTTCCCACATAATTCACTTTAGGGTTGTGAACAAACCCTTTTGTTTCTTTGAACGATGTGAAAATGGTTTTGGCAAATCCTGACAACAGGCGGTTTGTCAATCCGGGGAAGGCGTTTTGCTCCTGGATGGCAGTTGGAATTCTGAAGATCCAGGCTGCAAGTACAATGGCAAAGGATGAAAATCCTCCGACCCCCAGGACAAAATCAGGTTTAAAACTTTTCATGATTATAATGGACTGGATCAGAGAAATAAGGATAATGCTAATGGAGAAGGCTTTGCTGAAAAGGTTGCCGCCTTTAATGGGCTTGAAAATATAGCTTTGTGGGCATACCCGTATTTTTCAAGTGTTTGGGTCTCAAAGGGTGCAGTGGTGCCGACAAAAAGAATATTCACGTGATGGTTGGTCTGTTCAACCATTGGGGCAAGTCTCCGGCCAAGGGCCTGGGCAATGGCAATTCCCGGGAACAGGTGTCCGCCCGTCTTTCCACCGGCTATGATTATGTTAAGCACTTTTTTCATGATCTTTGGATGCCCCGATATTCATTAAAATTCCCATGGCTGCCATATTTATCACAAGGGAAGTTCCCCCATAACTGATAAAGGGCAGGGTAAGACCTTTTGTCGGCAGAGCCCCTAAAGCAACTCCTGTGTTGATGATGACCTGAACCCCGATATAAATGGTAAGTCCAGCAGCTGTGATGGCACCAAAAAGAGTCTTTGAGTTTTTGGCAACCTGGATTCCTTTTAATAATAAAATTAAATACAGGGACAAAACAGTGAGTACACCTATCAACCCAAGTTCTTCCCCGATAATTGAAAAAATAAAGTCTGTGTGGGGTTCTGGAAGGTAAAGCATTTTCTGCATGCCAAGACCAATGCCTTTTCCAAAAATGCCGCCTGAACCAAATGCCTTTAAAGAATGGGTGATCTGGTACCCCGTATTATAGGGGTCATCCCAGGGATTTAAAAATGAAAGAATCCTTTCCAGACGGTAGTCAACCTTATAAACCCAGAAATAGATGATGGGGATCAGCAAAGGAGTCGGAGAAAGCAGATGGAAGATTTTAACCCCTGCAACAAACATCATTCCCCATGTAATTATCCCTAACACAACAATCGTCCCAAAATCAGGCTGGATAATGATCAAGCAGGCAAACAGAGCAAAAATCAATGCATGGGGAAAAAACCCAATGGAAAATTTTTTTACCATATCCTGTTTTTTGGAAAGGGAATATCCAAGGAAAAGTATGAGGGCAAGTTTTGCGAATTCTGCCGGTTGAAAGGTAAATCCACCCAGATTCAGCCACCTGTGGGCACCGCCGGCCTTAATATTTAATGTTGGGACGAGTACTGCCACCAGCATTGCAATGGCAGTAAAAAGGATGATATAGGAAATGCTTTTGTAAAGCTTATATGGAAAAGAGGCCGCAACAAACATGACACAAAGGCTGATGACCAAAAACAGGGCCTGCTTTTTCATATAGTAAAATACCGTATTATGGCTTTCCATGCTAATGGCGGAACTTGCTGAATAAACCATGATAATACCGATCCCGGAAAGAAGAAGAACAGGGAAAAGAATGCTTTTTTCACTGAAAAAGGGATGTATGGTTTTTGTCTGTTGGGCCATTTTATTTGTTTCCAAGGGCATTTACAAGGGTTACAAAATCATTGCCCCTATGGGCATAATTTTTATACATGTCAAAGCTTGCACAGGCAGGGGAGAGAAGTACAATGTCATCTTTAAAAGCCTTATTAAAAGCAGTTTGAACAGCCTCTTTCATGGTGTGAACTTCTAAAACAGGGCAGATATTTTTAAAGATATCTTTGATAAGTGTCCTGCACTCACCCATGGCAATAATGGTTTTAACACTCTTTTGAATATCATTGACCAGCAGGGAAAAATCTGTGCCTTTTTCCCTTCCTCCCAGAATCAGGATAATATTTTTTTCAAAGCACTTAATGGCCCGGATGACCGCATCTGTATTGGTTCCTTTGGAATCATTATAAAAAGAAATTCCATCAATTGTTTTAATGAATTCCATTCTGTGGGGCAGATTTTTAAAGGTTTCCAATCCCTTTTGAATGTCATTTATATCTGCACCAAGGGCAAGACAGGCAAGAACGGCTGCGGCAATATTTTCTTTATTGTGAGTGCCTTTAAGTTCTTTGAGTTGATTTGTTTTGATCGTATGATTAAGCTCCCGGGTGATAATTTTAATGCTTTTTGAATCGATTTTGGCATTGCAGTTTGTCAGGGTGTCTTTGTCTGATGAAAATGTAAAAATTCTTGATTTCAATTTTTGGGACAGCATATAAAAGTCTTTAACTGATTCATTAATCACAGCTTTGTCAGAAGAGTTCTGATGGTTGAAAATGCTCCATTTAGAGCTTTCATATTCCTGATAATTTTCATATCGATCCAGATGGTCCTCTGAGATATTTAAGAGGACTCCCACATCTGGCCTGAACTGCCTTGAAATATCCAATTGAAAACTGGATATTTCAGCCACAATAACATCGGTTTTTCCTTTGTTCATCAAGTGATCCACCAAGGGAGTCCCAATGTTTCCCCCAACAAAAGGTGTCATGCCGCAGGATTTTAAAATATCACCGATTAAAGTTGTGGTGGTGGTTTTGCCATTGGTCCCTGTAATGGCTATCACTGGAAGATCATTGTATCGGGTGAAAATATCCAGTTCGCCAGTGATGCCAACCCCCAAGTCGAATGCCGTCTTGATAAATTTATTGGTTTTCGGGATTCCAGGACTTGGAACCATAACGCCGGCCTGATTAAAGGTTTTCTGGTCGTGAAAACCAATTTCAGTTTTAATCCCAAGCCCATTGAGTTCTTGTGCAATTTTTGTCTTTGAAGCATCAATATCCGTGGCAATAACTGTCTTGCCCTTGGAACAAAGGAATTTTGCCATGGAAATTCCTGAAGCTCCCAGGCCAATGACCAGAAAATAGGGTTGTTTTTCTTTTTTCACATTCATCTACCTTATTTTCAGAGTACTTAAGGATAATAACGCCAGGGTAATGGATATAATCCAGAACCGAATAATCACCTTTGATTCATGCCAGCCTTTAAGTTCAAAATGATGGTGTAAAGGGGCCATTCGAAAAATTCTTTTTCCTTTTGTCAGTTTAAAATAGGACACTTGAATGATAACGGATAAGGCTTCAATGACAAACAGCCCGCCAACAATGACCAAGAGGATTTCCTGTTTTGTTATGATGGCAATGGTTCCCAGAATACCGCCCAATGGAATAGAGCCTGAATCACCCATAAAAATCTGGGCCGGGTATGCATTAAACCATAGGAACCCTAATCCGGCACCTGCCAGAGTTCCGCAGATCACTGCTATTTCACCGGCAGAGGCAATATGTTTGAGATGAAGATATTCAGCGATCTGGACATGACCTGTAACATAGGCAAAGAACATGTAGGTGACGCTGGCAACGATATATGGGCCTATGGCAAGCCCGTCAAGTCCGTCCGTCAGGTTTACTGCATTTGATGTGCCCACAATGACAAGACAGGCAAAGGGGATGTACCAGATCCCCAGATCCGGGGAGACATCCTTAAAAAACGGAAGGGTCAGGGTAGAGTTAAAATCAGGGCAGTTATAGATCAACCAGCCAATAATCAGGCCAAACAATACCTGGATGAGAAATTTGCCCTTGGCAGTAAATCCCATGCTTCGTTTTTTTATCTGCATGAGATAGTCATCAATAAATCCGATAAATCCAAAAAGGATAAGGGTCAGAAGAAGAATGTTGACATAATGATTGGACAGTTTCCCCCAGATGACGGTGGTCAAGAAAACAGAAAAAAGGATAAGGATGCCGCCCATGGTTGGTGTGCCTTGCTTGCCCAGGTGAGATTGTGGCCCATCTGTCTGGATGATTTGTCCGATCTGCATCTGAGTAAGCTTTCTGATAACAAAAGGTCCGAAAAGAAAACAAATTAAAAATGCTGTCAGTCCGCCGTAAATCGTTCTGAATGTAATATATCGAAATATATTTAAGAACGAGAAATCAACATGATATGGATATAAAAATTCGTACAGCATTTCTTTTAACCTTATGCCATCCTTACATTAAATTCGTTTGCATCAACATCTCTTCTGTCCATTCCAGATCGTCTTTCAGGAAGATAGGCAGTGTAATTAAATTTTCTTCTGTCATTAAATACGCGTTTTTCCCTATCGTTATTTAAACTCTTCATTATAGCACCCGCACCTTTGCCGTTAATAGTTTTTCAAGTCCCTGTATGACCGTTTCCATGGCCATGCCCCGGGAACCTTTTACAAGAATCCAGGTTTTGGTATTTACGCTTTCTAAAAGTTTTTCAGTGATCTGATCTTTTGTTCCGTGGAATATATTGTCTGTTGAAAATCCATTTTCAATTGCGCCTTCTATGGTGTATTTTACCAGGCTGCCAAAAACGTATAATTTGCAGATTCCCAACAAGGCCACCTTTTGTCCTATTTGCCGATGAAGAAAGTGAGCCTCATCCCCCAATTCCAGCATATCTCCCAGGACTGCAATACTGTCCTTGCCTTTGCTGACTATGTCCAGCGTGTTCAAGGCCTGGGTAACGGAAGCAGGATTTGCATTATAGGTGTCGTCAATAATATGGAAAAAATCTGAAAGCCTGTAGATATTCATCCTGCCTTTTACAGGGGTGAAAGCTTTTATCCCTTTCCTAATACCCTCTGAACAAATTTTAGCAGACCTGGCCGCACAAATTGCGGCAAGGCAGTTGTCAACCATAAAAAGAGCAGGGGAGTTGATGGAAAAGACTATTTCTTCATCTTTAACTCTTGCTGTAAACTGGGTGGAATCGGTTAGAGTTTTAACTTTGGTGGATCGAATATTTGAGCCTGGCCCAGAACCAAAAAAAAGCAGGTTTTGAATGGCTTTTTTTTCTCTGGCTTTTGCTTCAAGTATATTACGCTTCAGGTCATCTGCAAAGAGAATGGCTGTCCCGTTTTCCCTTATGCCGTCAAATATTTCAGCCTTTGCTTTTGCCACATTGTCCACACTGCCAAGCCCCTCCAGGTGAACACCAGCTGTATTGATCACCATGGCAATATCAGGAAGCGCTATCTGGCTCAGCCTTGATATTTCGCCAGGGTGGTTCATGCCCATTTCAATAATGGCCCATTCGTGGGCAAAGGAAAGTTCTAAAAGGGTGAGAGGCAAGCCGATTTCATTATTGAAATTTCCTTTGGTTGCATGGGTGTGAAATCGGGTTTTAAAAATTTCTTCAATAATTTTTCTTGTGGTTGTTTTTCCGCTGGAACCTGTAATGGCAAGCAGTTTGACATTTGACCTGCGCCTTTGATATTGGGCAAGCTGTCCTAAGGCCATTAAGGTGTCCTTTGTTTCAAAAATGATCATATTTTTTTGAAACAAGGTTTTTTTTGTTTTTTCATCCAGGGTT
>JAHJDU010000056.1 GCA_018812385.1 Pseudomonadota bacterium | reverse complement strand
GTTAAAAAATAGGTGATAAAAGCCCCGGCTGCAATAATCTGTCCATGGGCAAAGTTTGCCACCCGGCTGGATTTATATACCAGGACCAGACCAAGGGCAGCCAATGCATAGATGGAGCCCACCACAATGCCGCTGACTACAATTTGAAAAAAATAACTCATTTGATTCCTTTGGCTCCTTTCACCGTGTAAAAAGCGATGCTTGTTTTAACTGTTGTTGACTGGCCGTCCTGATACTGAAAAGATGCCTCAACTTCTTTTTTATCAACAGATTCGTCATAAAGCGAATCATACAGATTCTGGTATCTTTCCTGTACAAATTTACGACGGATTTTACCGGTTTTTGTCAATTCCCCATCATCCGTATCAAGCAGTTTGTAAAGCAAAGCAAACCGTTTAATTTTAAAATGTTCTTTTTCAGCCCGGGAGTTTACATCAATCACCTGTTCCATAATAAGCTGGGCCACTTCAGGCTTTCCTGAAAGATCCATATAAGTGCTGAATGAAATCCCTCTGTCTTCAGCCCATTTGCCTACAACAATGGGGTCAACGTTAATCAGGCAGGCCACAAAGTCTTCCTTATTACCGTAAATCACAGCCTCTTTTATATAGGGACTGAATTTAAGAGCATTTTCCAGGAACATGGGAGAAAACATTTCATCCTTGTTATTATGCATAACATCGGAGAGACGGTCGATGACCACCAGATGCCCGTTTTCATCGATAAATCCGGCATCTCCCGAGTGGAGCCATCCACCCTCAAGCAGTTCTTCAGATTTTTCCGGCAGGTCATAGTATCCAGGTGTAACAGAATCTGATCTGGAAAGGATTTCCCCTTCTTCTGAAATTTTACACGTAGTTCCGGGTAATGGCTTGCCAACGGTTTCGGGCCGGACATCTCCATCCCTGTGCATGTAAGCGATTCCTACAATCTCTGTCTGCCCATAGATTTGCTTTAAGTTTACACCTATTGCCTTGTAAAAGGTAAAGAGTTCAGGGCCTAATGCCGCTCCACCCGTATAGGCTCTTCTTAACCTAAGAAAACCAATCTGGTTAACAAGAGGTCTGAATATCAATTGTGTGCCCAGCCATGCTTTGATTTTTAATCCCAAAGGCATGGGTTTGCCCGTCATCTTATAGCCTGCGGATTTTATACCCACGTTGATGAAATAATTATAGAAAAATTTGTTCAACCAGTAAGACTGGTCTATTTTCAGCCAGATTTGAGACCGGATGGTTTCATAGATTCTGGGGGCACCGAACATGAAATGGGGCCCGATTTCCTTTAAATCTGACATGGCTGTTTCAACAGATTCAGGAAAATTAAGGGTTATTCCCGTTGCCATGGCAATCCCGAAAGAGTTCATCTGTTCACCGATCCAGGCAAAGGGCAGAAAAGAGACATATTCGTCAGTGGGCTCAAGATGGTCAACCTGGGTGATTTGTACACCCATGTTGATATAATTTTTATGAGTAAGTTTTGTGCCTTTGGGAAGCCCTGTGGTGCCTGATGTGAGACACAGGTGACAGACATCATCTGGTTTGCCTTCATCCACAAGGGATTCAAACAGGGCTGGATTTTTTGTATGTTCTTTTTCACCCATTTTATAAAGATCCCTGATATCAATGAACCAGTCATCGGACATATACTCTCTCATGCCCCTTGGATCTTCAAAAATGACTTTTTTTACATTGGGGATCTGATCTCTGACATCACGGACTTTATCCACCTGTTCCTGGTTGTCACAAAAAACAGCACTGACTTTCAGGTATTGAAGAATCTGGGCGATTTCAGCGGGCATGCTCGTTTGATAGATCCCTGCAGAAATAGCGCCAATGGATTGTGCACCTATTGCTGTGAACAAAAGCTCAGGAATATTGTCACTGATGATGGCAATGACATCCCCTTTGGCAAGACCGATGGCTTTGAGACCTAATGCAGTTTTCCTGACATGATCATAGTAATCTTCCCAGGTATAGGTATTCCAGATCCCAAAATCCTTTTCCCTTAACGCCGGGCGTTTGGGCGTGCTGTTAACCCGCCAGCGAAGCAATTGGGGGATAGAGTATTCAAGCAGTTTATCATTGGTGTTCATTTATATTAATCCTCTCCAATATAGGCTTCAATTACTTTAGGATCCTGGGCAATTTCTTCAGGGGTTCCTGAACCAATCACCTCACCAAAATCAAGAACATAGATTTTGTCTGAAATATCCATGACAACCCCGAGATCATGCTCTACAAGTACCACAGTAATCCCTCTTTCTTTTTGAATATCCATGACAAACCGGACAATATCTTCTTTTTCCTCCTGGTTCATCCCGGCCATGGGTTCATCTAAAAGGAGAATATCCGGGGCCAGGGTTAACGCACGAGCTACCTCGACTTTTTTCTGGACACCATAGCTTAAATTGCCCACAAGGCTTTTCCTATAGGGTTCCAGCTCCATAAAATCGATGATGCCTTCCACATAAGCCCTGTTTTCAGCTTCGATGCGGGAGGCCTTCCCATAAAAGAAGACAGCATGCAAAAAGCTGTATTTTAAATTCTGGTGCCTGGCCAGAAGAAGATTGTCGAGAACGGAAAGGCCGGAAAAAAGCTCAAGGTTTTGAAATGCCCTGGAAATCCCCATATTCGATACCTGGTGGGGGGAAGCATGGGTCAGCTTTTTATCCTTGTAGTAAATGTCGCCACTTGTCGGGTGATAAAAACCTGATACGCAGTTGAGCATACTGGTTTTACCCGCACCATTGGGACCGATAATTGATGTGATCAGACCCGGCTCAATCATCATGTCTACATGGGAAAGAGCTTTAAGTCCGCCAAAAGAGAGTGTAACGTCTGAAATATTTAAATGTGCCATATAAAGTCCAAATTCTATAAGTCAGATTAAAGAGAACTTGCATCCAAAAAAGTTAATTGCCAAAAAAGATTAATCGCCCTAAAAATTACCAATAGTAAATCAGCTATTGCGTGTCAAGACAAAACAGTGTTTACAAAAACCAGGGAGTGTTTTAACCGTATTCCGTTTTTATTTTTTTACGGTCAATTGTGCCATCTTCTGCCCTGGGCAATTCATTGATAAACTCAACATATCTTGGTTTTTTGTATCCCGCAATGAGAGATCCGCAAAACTTTATCAGATCGTCCTTTGTCAGGTTAGCCCCTGGTTTCAGCGAGCAAACAGCTTTTATGCCTTCACCAAATTTTGGGTCTGGAACACCAAATACACAGACGTCTTTGATGGCATCATGCTCAAGAATAACTTTTTCCACTTCAGCCGGGAAAACATTCTCACCGCCCGGCTTGATGAGTTCTCTTTCAGCTTTTCGGCCTTTAAAAAACAAGAATCCATCAGAATCTATCATTCCAAGGTCTCCGGTATGATGCCAGCCGCCTCTTAATGTATGGGCATTTAACTCATCGGCATTCCAATACCCCTGGAAAACCAGTGGCCCTTTTACGAGGATTTCTCCGGTTTCATTGATGGGTAAAAACGTGTCTTCCTCATCTGCAATTTTGATATTGGCAAGGGGTGAAATAACACCTGCTGATCCAGGTTTTGCAAAGTATTCGGTAAAAGTGATAAGGCCTGATGTTTCCGTCTG
>JAHJDU010000643.1 GCA_018812385.1 Pseudomonadota bacterium | reverse complement strand
GGAAATATATTTTCTTGAAAATAATTGCAATCCCGCTTTAAGGGGGTTTATTGAAGCGTATAAGGAAAAATATAATTCATGCACTGCATATGACATGTTAAAGATCTTTATTGAAAATGAGTATAACAGGCATACGCTCAATACTGATTATTATTTGGATATTAATTTTTTATGAAAATCATCGTTTGTATCAAGCGTGATCTTGAAGGGTGTATAGCTCTAAATTATGTGTTGAAGCATATTGCATCCCATGAATACTATGTGATCCTGAGCGATAAATTCACCGCAACTGAAAGACAAGTAAAAGAATCAGCCGATTTTATCTTTTATGAAAGAGATTTGCTTATTCATCAGATTTTCCCATTGCTTGAGAAAAATGATAAGGAAGAATATCTCTCAGAATATCTCACCTTTAACCAGATCAAAAAGAAATATAATATCCCTGTTGTAATTTCTGATGATATTAATTCCAAAGACTGGGGAAAATATATCAGGAATATTAACCCTGATATTATTTTATCAATTCGGAATGATTTTATATTTAAGAAAAATATTATAGATATTCCCAGCTTAGGTATATACAATATACATCCTGGATCTTTGCCGGAATACAGGGGCGTTTATGCTCCATTCAGGGCAATGTTCAATGGAGATATCAATGTCGGTTGTACCCTGCACAAGGTGGATGAAGGAATAGATACTGGCCCGCTTATAGGTATCAAAATGATGCCTGTTGATTATTCCAAGTCTGTTTTATGGCATATGTGTCAATTATATCCCTATGGCATTGACCTTTTTAAACAACTTTTGCTGGCATATAAAAGTCAGAAAAGAATTGAAACTATCCCCCAGGATGAATCTGGAAAAAGATATTACACATTCCCGACTTCTGAGGAATTCAAACGCTTTGGCAGAAATGGACATAAATTAATAGATAATCAGGAATATCTTGAAATTCTTAACAGGTTCGGATCATAATTTTGAGCACAATCGAGTAGGGTTAGACTGGATAAAAAAATAGACTGATCTGCTATAAAAAATATGGACACTTTCTTAAGGGATGAATTTATTAAACTCAGGTATTATGAAGAAAAAATATGATTTATCAAACTTTAAGGGAGATTTATCAGGAGCTCTCGCTGCAGCTATATTATCCTTAGGTGGTAACATCGTTTATGGAATGATCTCATTCGCCCCACTCGGGCCTAAATTCGTTGGGGTCGGTATTATCGCAGGGATGTTCTCTTCAGTGTTCAACGGATTGCTGGCGACAATCTTTGGAAGCACAAAAATAATGATATCAGGACCTGTTGTCCCAGCAGCATTTATTTTGGCTTCTGTAATCACTAAACTCATCAATACCAACAATTTTGATCCCTCTGTAAATCTAGACATGCTTTCGATAATTTCTATCACCTTTTTCGTCGTTTTCCTTAGCGGGGTTTTCCAAATATTTTTTGGGCTGTTACGTCTCGGAACTCTTGTAAAAAATATTTCATATCCTGTTATCCTGGGAATTATAAATGGAACATCTCTACTGATTATTGTCGGTCAAATCGGACCTTGTCTTGGAATACAACTGAACAACTCAAATGGAATATTAAATAACCTGACACAAATATCAATTCCAACTCTTATTGTTACACTCTGCACTATACTGATAATGTTTTTTGGAAACAAATATAAAACAAAACTCCCGGCTAATATTTTAAGTATAATAGGGGGAACATTTATTTACTACATCCTTAAATTCACTTTTTCTGTCGATACGTTGGGCCCGGTTATCGGGGAGGTTCCGTTTGCAGTTCCTTCTTTATCCAATCTGGTTACATTTTTTAATGTTTTCCCGGATGAAGTTGCTTCTTACCTTTTTCCCATTATCATACCCGCCGCCTTTGCCATTGCAATTCTGGGATCCATTGAGTCATTATTAACAATTGTTTCGATTCAAAATATTACTCAATCACGTCCACAAGGCAATAGAGAGTTGATTGCCCAGGGAATTGGAAATTCAGTTGGTGGAATATTCGGTGGAATTCCAGTGTCAGGTTATATGGGACGTTCTTCGATAAATCATTCCTCCGGGGGAAGGACTAAGTTTTCCGGGGTATTCTGTGGAATATTCATTCTCTTTTTTATTTTGATCCTTGGCAAGCCGATTGGCTACATTCCAAAGGCAGTCATGGCAGGGGTCGTAATATATATCTGCATACAATTAATGAATAATAGAAGCGTTCAGATCATAAAAAAGCTATACCAAAGAAAGAGTACTGAAAAAAGTCAATTGTTGCATGATTTATTTATTATTGTAACAGTAATGATTGTAGTTCTCATGCTAAACCTCATAACGGCCGTTGTTGTAGGAATTCTTGTTTCCATATTCGTATTTATCGCCCAGATGGGCCGTTCAATTATTAGAAGTATACATCGAGGATCACAGATTAGTTCCAAAAAACAACGTTTCGAAAAATCAATTGAAATTTTGCAAAAAGAAAGGGACAAAATATACGTTATAGGATTGGAAGGGGCTCTTTTCTTCGGGTCAGCAGATAATCTTGTTACGAGATCGATAAAGTTGTAAAGGAGGGGGGACAATATATTGTTCTTGATATGAAACGAATTAACAGGATCGACAGCACCGGATGTCAAGTCCTCGGACAAACATATTTATTATTCAAACAAAAAAAAATCGAACTCGCCATGAGTTATATGGATCTTCACAGCAATCAATGGGGTCTGCTTTCAGAAGAAGGATTGGTTTCTATTTTTGGAAAAGAAAGATTCTTCTCCGACACTAGCCTTGCCGTAGAATACTTTGAAGATAGTATATTAGAAAAACATAAAGATGAACTTAATTTGCCCCAGGAAATCTCTCTGGATGAGTTCTTTAAATATAAAGGAATTAATGAAAAGGAGAGTAGGATTATTTCAAACTATCTCGAAAAGGTAAATTTTCGTGCAGATGAAAAAATAATATCCTTTGGTGATACTGAAAAATCCATATTTTTCCTGGTTAAAGGATCGGTGGACGTCATTATCCCGATCTCGAAAGAACGCAAAAAAAGATTGCTAACAAGCACATTTGGTTCGATGTTCGGTGAAATGTCTCTGATAGATGGGTCACCGAGGTCAGCAGATATAATTGCCCGTGAACTTTCCACCTGTTTCAAATTGAGCAGTGCTAATTTTTATAAATTAAAAAATGATTACCCAGAAATTACATTAAATTTGTATGCGGCAATTGCGCGTATTACTGCAGAAAGACTAAGAGCTGCCAGTCATACCATCTCAGAACTTGAAGAATAGATGAAAAAGAACAAAATAAAAGGTACACAACAACAAATTTAAATTTCGGAGCAAGGTAAAGGACCTTGTATATCTTGCAAATATTTATCCATTTATCCATTGTTTTTTGTGATTATTCTCAGTATGGTGAAAAGTACCCGTGAAATAAAAGGAGAATGCAGCCACGAGAACAGGAGGGAATCATGAAGAAAACCTTTTTTTTATTTCTTTTTTTAATAATGGGTGTGGCAACCCAGGTTCAAGCAGGACAGTTTTCTAATACTTTATCAGATTTTATCAGAACCAATTCAGAAGAAGAGAACATTGCATTTTTCCAGGCCTGTTATCCTCTTTCCGTTAACCTTCCTGGCGATTATGGTGGTTCATGCCAAGTGAATGGAAGTTTTTGTAATAGTTCAGGGAATTTTACCTTTATTTATACTGATTATCAAACAGCCCCGGGTCTTGTATGTAATGGCACTGTCAGCACAACTCTTGAGTTTGACTCATTACTCTCCCCGACCTATATTAAAATTACTATGGATGGCGGCCCCATTAATGTTACCTATGAAGGTCAGCTTTACGAGGTTTATTACAGTCAAGTGGAGGTAAACCTTAGCCTCACGACTTTAGAACTCATAGCAATAAACGGATATATAACCATTAATGGTCAGAGTTATCCCCTGGACAACAACTTGGCAGGCCTGCTTATTTTATAGTTGGAAAATGAATTTTTTTAATTTCATGAACAATAATTTTTCTTAACCATTAAACAAAGTTTTGCTAAACCATTAACAAAATTTTGCTAAACCAGCAGCACCAGTAATTTCTCATTAAAACAGCGCTCGAATAACGTTCAGAAATGAATGATATTCAGAACTTTACTTTAACTGGTTATGCTTTTAGGAGGCATCAAAATGAAACTGATGGTAGTTTTAACACTTATCTTGCTTATTACGATCTCGTTTTCAGGATGTTGTATCCCCGATCTCCCTGGCCCTATTGGAATCCCAGGATTTTAGAAAGATATGTAAGAGATCACGCAAGGCGGCCATAGAAAATTTTTTGG
Source organism: Pseudomonadota bacterium (assembly GCA_018812385.1). GTDB lineage: Bacteria > Desulfobacterota > Desulfobacteria > Desulfobacterales > Desulfobacteraceae > Desulfobacula. The sequence continues at coordinate 2,505 of JAHJDU010000643.1, read as the reverse complement.
AAAAACTTCATATTTGATGTAGATAAAGTTCGAAATGGATAATTAACCGAAAGGCCACAAAACATTGGAGAATAAGGGGTGTCGGAATGAATAATATAAATTTTCACCTTTTGGGTGATATTCTTACGACCATCGGATTTGTTTCACGTGCACAACTGGATGAAGCGTTGCAGTTTCAACAGAGTTTTATTACAGACATTATTGTTGAATCGGATTTTGACCGGGCAGAATTGATTTCCAAGAATCGGATAAAAAAAAATGAAGATATACCTATGCTTGGACAAATCTTGATGCAAAAAGGGTTTATAGAAGAGGGGCAGCTGGCCCCGGCACTTGAAATCCAAAACAGGCAGGATAAGAATTTATGCCAACTGAGCAGTGAAAAGCTTGCCACTGCACTTAAAGTTGGATTTATTATTAATTCTACCATTGATATCGTAGAAGTTTTGTCCCTGATTATGAAGTATGCTAATATCGTAACAGATGCCACGAACAGTACTTTAATGATTCTTGATGAAAAAACCGGCGAATTAGTGTTCTGTGTTCCCACTGGTCCAAACACCGAAGAATTAAAGGATGTCAGAATACCACCCGGAGTTGGCGTGGCTGGATGGGTTTTAGAAAATCAGCAGTATGCTTTGGTATCAGATACTAAAAAAGATCCTCGGTTTTATTCGCAGATTGATGATATGAGCGGCATTGAAAGCAAATCTCTGCTCTGTGTTCCTATGAGATCTCACCGAAGGCTAATTGGGGTGTTGGAGGTTATCAACAAAAAAAATGACGATTGTTTTAACGAAGAAGATGCCTTATTATTGAGCATTTTTTCTCATCATGCAGCCATTGCCATTGAAAATGCCATGTTGCTCAAAACCATTCAGAATCGTATAGAAAAAGAGAAGCTTATTGAAAAAAAAGTGGCGGAATCAGAACGAGTCCGATCCATTGGAACTCTGGCAAGCGGCATTGCTCATGATTTTAATAATATTCTGGGAGGTATTGTTGGATTTGCAGAACTTGCCAAATTGGATGCCCCGAAAGATTCAAAACAGCATGCGTACTTGAATATGCTTCTGGATGCATCTGACAGGGCCAAGGATTTGATTAATCAAATCCTGACCTATACTTGTCAATCTGAAAATAAATTCAGCTCTGTTCAGATTAATATTATAGTCAAGGAGGCCCTGAAACTACTTCGGGCATCTTTGCCAAAAGCTATTACTATAACCGAAAATCTTAATTGTAATTCCACTATAATGGGAGAGTCAACCCAGATCCACCAAGTGGTCATGAATCTGTGCATCAATGCAAGCCATGCCATTAAGAAAACTGGTGGAGAAGTGACCGTGTCATTAAGCGAGGAGATAGTTGATCATTCGTCTATCAAATATAATCAGGATTTGGTACCTGGAACTTATCTGAAGCTCAGTGTAGCGGATACGGGTGAAGGGATGCCACCCCATATTGTAAAACGTATTTTTGAACCCTTTTTTACAACAAAGAAAAAAGGTCACGGAACAGGAATGGGACTTTCTGTGGTTCATGGTATTGTTAAAAATCATAAAGGGTACATATTTGTAAACAGTAAACCCGGGAAAGGGACTGACTTTACCATATTGTTCCCAACAGTTAACTAGCTTCCAGAACAAGGATCAGAATCTGCAATTGAAGAACATCCCATGGAACAGAAACAATTCTTTTTATCTATGACAGCAAATAACGGTTGGGATTAATTTATTCCATGACTTCCTTTTGTTGTTCGAGTGTGAGGTTGTGAATTCTTTTTATAATTTCGTCCAGCAGCATTTTATTATGCCTCCCATTATGGTTAGAAAAAGCTGTCGTGTGAGGATTTTCTTTAATATAAAAGATTTATAAAGATTCAACAAGTTTTTATCAATATCCCCCTGTCCAGCTTTTAATCCTTTTGTAGCTTTTGCAGATAGGGTTTGAAAGATTTATTACCTTTTGAAACCATTCAAGCTTGTGGGGTGAGGGTTGGAAATACGGTTGGAAGTTAATTTTCAACTCATAAAAAAAGGGTCTTGAAAAACTTCCAAGACCCTTGAATTTATTATGGAGGCGGCTTCCGGATTTGAACCGGAGAATAACGGCTTTGCAGGCCGTCGCCTTACCACTTGGCCAAGCCGCCTTGTTTTATGGAGCGGGAAACGGGAGTTGAACTCGCGACTTCGACCTTGGCAAGGTCGCACTCTACCACTGAGTTATTCCCGCCCAGCAAACAAAAGAATTTTATATACTTAGACACTGAATTTGTCAATATCAAATTTGTCCACATCAATTTAAAGCAAAAGAAATTTTCTCGCCTTGACAAAATAATCAATTCCCGACCAGATAGTAAAAATCAATGCGCCATAAAGAAAAAACATACCAATGGCATTAAAGTTAATGCCGATATAATTGTAATGCATGGTCAATGGTATTATGGCTGCGATCTGAAAACCTGTTTTATATTTTCCAAGCCACGAAGCTGCAACGTCCTGG
>JAHJDU010000642.1 GCA_018812385.1 Pseudomonadota bacterium | reverse complement strand
CCGCCTTGTGTTCAATACCTTTCTCTTTTTGAGCATAGCCCAAGCTTGAACCTATACCCCATTCAAAGACAGATTGCTCAACTTTAGGAGAAGAATCCTTTACCTTTTCTTTTGTGCTGCCTTGATACAGATCCTGTGACCCGGTCTTAATAGTTTTGAATTTTAAAGACTCTGAAAAATTTTCCCTGGTATTTAAAAGCGTTTTTCCTATTTCCAGGGCTACCGTCTGATAGACCCTTTGATGATCAAAGAACTTAATTTCACGTTTGGAGGGGTGAACATTTACATCCACCTGATCAAAGGGAATTTGGATAAACAGGACAGCTAAAGGGAACCTGCCTTTCATCAGTCTTCCTTTATACCCTTGAAAAATAGCAGAAATAAGTCCTCTGTCATAAATCAGCCTGTTGTTCACAAAAAGAAAAATCTTTGAAGAACTGGTGCGACAAACCTTTGGATGAACAGCAAACCCTTTTATACCCATAAAATCATCTGCGTATTCTATTTTGTAAAGATTTTGGGAAACATCTTTTCCCAGTACATTTATAGATCGTTGGAATAAATCATCAGACAATGAAAAGTTCTTTGTCAGGTTCTTGTTTAAAAACAATCTGAACTGAATATGAGAATTTCCAAGGGCCATACCAGATATCATATCGGCAATATGACTTGTCTCAGTGTTATCGGATTTTAAAAATTTCTTTCGCGCCGGCGTATTAAAAAAAAGATTCTTCACTTCAACCATGGTTCCAACGGGTGCTCCTGCATCAGACACATCCCTTATTTTACCGCCGATTATTTCAATTTTTGTTCCAATATCAGATTTTTTTGTTCTTGTAATAAGGGTAAATTTTGACACGGATGCAATGGAAGGAAGGGCCTCTCCCCGAAATCCCATGGTTGAGATGGAAAAAAGGTCCTCTTTGGTAAATATTTTACTTGTGGCATATCTTTCAATGGATAAAAGTGCGTCATCCCGCAAAAGACCGCAGCCGTTATCTGAAACCCGGATTAAAGATTTCCCCCCTTTTTCAATTTCCACGCTTATACTTGTGGCGCCGGCATCAATACTGTTTTCAACCAGCTCTTTAACAATGGAGGAAGGTCTTTGTACCACTTCACCTGCTGCAATCTGATTGGAAAGGATTTCAGGCAGGATTCTAATGGTCGTCATTCTTTACAAACCTTAACAAAAACTGGGAATCTTTCGGGCTTAAATCAAATTGAAAGCTTGCATCATCAACTAATTTGGAAAGTTTAATATCAGGATTTTCCTTTCTCTTCTCTGAAATCCATTTGATTGCGTTTTTCAATTGCTCTGTCTTAGGTTGCAGTGCTGACATACTTTATCTCCTTATTTAGAGTTGAGCTCACCAATCACCATTCACCATTCACCATTCACCATTCACCATTCACCATTCACCATTCACCATTCACCATTCAAATCTCACATCTCACATCTCACATCTAACTTAATTGTCTTTTCAAATCCATAGCCTGCCCTTAAAAGCGACAATTCATCAAATCGTCTGGCCATCATCTGGATGCCTATGGGAAGCCCTGCCGAAGAAAAGCCTGCCGGGACGGATATCCCGGGAATACCTGCCATGTTGGCAGAAAGCGTAAAAATATCTGTCAAATACATGGTTAAGGGATCATCCATTTTTTCACCAATCTTAAAAGCAGGAGCAGGAGCCACAGGAGACAGGATAAAATCACAGGCATCAAAGGCCTTTGCAAAATCCTCCATGATCAGGGTTCGAACCTTTAAGGCCCTTCCATAATAAGCATCATAATAACCAGCTGAAAGCGCATAGGTCCCGATCATGATTCTTCTTTTCACTTCCGGTCCAAACCCTTTTGACCTGGTTTTTTTATACATATCAATAAGATCATCACACACTTTTTCCCTGAAACCATATTTAACCCCGTCAAATCTGGCAAGATTGGAGCTGGCTTCACTTGGCGCGATAATATAATAGGCTGCAACAACATAATCAGTATGGGGCAGAGATATTTCTTTAATTTCAACCCCCAGATCCTCAAGAATCCGCCTGGCATCATTAAAGACATTTTCAACTTCAGGGTCAATGCCGTCAACACACAGATATTCTTTTGGAATTCCTGCTGTCATTCCTTTTAAGGAGCCCTTTTCAAATAGATCAAAGGCTTTGGTGAAATCAGGCACATCAACCTTTGCACTGGTGGAATCCATTTTGTCATTTCCAGATATGATATTCAGCAATATTGCCGCATCTTTAACATCTTTAGTGATGGGGCCGATCTGATCAAGGGAAGAGGCGTAGGAAACCAGTCCAAACCTGGATACCCTGCCATAGGTGGGTTTAAGACCCACCACCCCGCAATGGGAGGCTGGCTGGCGGATGGAACCCCCAGTATCAGTCCCAAGGGCAGCGCAGCAAAACCCGGCTGCCACGGCTGCAGCAGATCCCCCGCTTGAACCACCAGGCACATAAGCTTTGTTCCAGGGATTTGTCGTGATTTTATAAGAAGAATTTTCAGTTGAAGACCCCATGCCAAACTCGTCCAGATTGGTTTTGCCGATAATGACAGCACCATTTTCCTTTAATTTTTTAACAATTGTACCATCATATTGCGGAATAAAATTATTAAGAATCTGTGATCCGCAGGTTGTTTTTATTCCCCTGGTACACAAAAGATCCTTTAATGCAATGGGCACACCCGTTAATGGCAAAATTTTGTTGTCGTAAATATCCTGGTCAGCTTTTCTGGCCTGTTCAAGAGCCATGGTTTTATCAATAGTTATAAATGCATTGATTTCATCATCATATTTTTCAATGCGGTCAAGCAAGGCAGATGTCAACTCAAAAGAAGAAATTTGATGGTCACAAAGCAGTTTTCCAGCACTCTCAATGGTCAGTTCGTGGTATTCCATTCTATCTTTTCCTTATTCTCACAACCTTGTGAATTATTTAACAATCCAATTATTTAACAATCCTGGGAACAATATAGAAATCTTCATCCCTTTGTGGTGCATTGGCAAGGGTTACACAAGGACCGGCAGATACTTTCACTTCATCCTCTCTTAACACATTATTCATAAAAGCCGCTCTTGAAGAAAGCTTGACCCCCTCAACATCTACATCTTTGAGTTTATCAATATATCCAAGTATATGGCTCAGCTGCTCAGCCATTTCCTCTTTTTGCGAGGCATCAACCTCCAGTCGAGCAAGGTGGGCAATCTTTGCCACTTCATCTGTTGATATCTTCATCATCATCCTTTTTTATGAGCCATTTTTATGAGCCATTTTTATGATTTGGGCGTTGATCTTGGCTTTATTTAATTTTTCTTTCATTTTTTCAGCTTCTTCCCAGTTTGCAAAGGAACCCGTTCTCACCCTGTAAAAGGCAACGCCATTTTTTTCACCTTTTTCGCGGTAGGAAGAAAATCCTTTTTCATCAAGCAATACCATTTGAGAAATAGCATCTTTAAACTCTTTATAGGCTGCAATCTGAATCGTGTATATTCCCTTGTCTGTTTTAAGGGGTTCATTGGCTCCAATATCTGCCGGGACCTTTTGAGTCATCTTTTTAAACGTTAATTTTTTTCTGCTGATCTTTGGTGGAAAGATATCCGGGGTAACACTTGTTTGCTTTTCCAGCGTTTCTGTTTCAGGTAATTCAGTCTCAGGCAAGTCTGTTTCAGATATTTCTTTTTTAGGCATAATTTCCAAAGGTTTATTTTTGGAAAGCACACTTTCTTCGAGCACAGGTCTATCCAGGACATCATAAAATTTTAAATCCATTTTTTGGGGGACGTCTTTTTTTTTCCCAAATTCATTGGCAATGATTTCAAGCCGTTTTTGAAATTCATGGGTATCAAAAGTTACAGGAGAAGAGCCTCGCCCTACCATGATGCCCAATAAAAACATCCATCCGGCAATAAATATGTAAATTAAATATTTTAAAATCCCTTTAAAGGATATCATTTTTACATTCTTTCAGGTGCATTAACCCCAAGAAGTGTCAACCCGTTTCTAATGACTTTTTTTACGCCTAAAACAAGGCTTAACCTGGCCAGGGTTAATTCCCGATTGTCTGTAATGACCTTGTGCCTGTTATAATAACCATGGAATGCAGATGCAAGACTCATCAGATATGTAAAAATCACATGTGGATGCAATGTTTGAGCACTTTTTTCCACATTGGCCTTAAATGCATCTAAAATTTTTATAAGATTAATTTCTTCGAAAGCATCCAGTAAATTCAGATTTTCACCCTTATTAAAATCAATATCCAGAATAATATTTTCCTGTTTTGCCTTTAACAGAATCCCCGTGATTCTGGCATGGACATATTGGACATAATAGACAGGATTATCTGAATTTTTCTGCTTGGCAAGTTCCAGATCAAAATCAAGACCGGAATCATAACTGCGGCTTAAAAAAATAAACCTTGCTGCATCCTTGCCCACTTCATCAACAATATCTTTTAATGTGACAAAGTCACCAGCCCTTTTGGACATCTGAAATGGTTTGCCGCCTCTCAGAAGATTCACCAGCTGGACCAATATTACTTCAAATTGTTTGCTTTTTCTTCCTGAGGCAACAACAGAGGCATCAATTCTTTTGATATAGCCATGGTGATCTGCTCCCCAGACATCAATAACCCGGTCAAACCCGCGCTCATATTTTTCCATGTGATAAGCAATATCAGAAGCAAAATAGGTGGTCAGCCCGTTATTTCTGACAACCACCCTGTTTTTCTCATCACCAAAATCCTGTGTTCGAAACCAGAGCGCACCATCTTCTTTATAAATCAAATCCTTTGAAGTAAAGTCTTCAATGGTCTTTTGAACCCGTCCTGAATCATACAGGCTCTGCTCACTAAACCAGTGGTCAAATGTAACCCCAAAATTTGACAAATCTTCTTTTATACTGACAAGAATTTTCTTTGCTGCAAATTTTGCACAGGCATCAATGGCTTCCTTTTCATCCCTTTGGATAAAAGCATTGCCTTCTTTTTCAAGAATTTCTTCGGCCAGCTCTTTAATATAATTGCCCTGATAACAATCATCAGGAAACTCAATTTCTTTGCCTGTTTTTTGCAGCAGCCTCAGCCAGACAGATGTTCCCAGGGTTCTTATCTGGCGCCCGGAATCATTAATATAGTATTCTTTTTGAACATCAAACCCTGCAAAACAAAGAATATTCCCGATAGAATCTCCAACTGCAGCCCCCCGGCCATGCCCTACATGCAGGGGACCTGTGGGATTTGCACTGACAAATTCCACCTGTACCTTTTCATTTCCCCCCATATCTGAGGCACCATATCTTTTGTCCTGTTCAAGGATCCGGTCAACCACTGGATGCCATGCTTCATTGGAAAGAAAAAAATTAATAAATCCAGGACCTGCTATCTCAACCTTTTCAATGAAATTTGCGGCTTCACCCGAGATTTCTTCCTGGGCTTCACCCAAAGCTTTAATTGATGACACCAGACTTTCAGCAATTTTTCTGGGCGGCATTTTCTGGATGGCGGCTGAAACCATTGCAAAATTTGTGGAAAAATCTCCATGGGAAGGATTCCGGGGCTCCTCAATTTCCATTTCAGGGACATGATCAGATGGCAGCAAACCATTTTCAAATCCTTTTTGAGCAGCATCAAGCACAATTTTTCTAATCTTATGTTTCATTATCAACTCTAATTTTCGTGTTCAGAAATATCTTCAGGGGTGAAATTCGGTGTGTCATCTTCAGAGTCTATTTCTTTTATCTCATCTTCACTGGTTTCCCCATCTTCCTCCAGTATCTTATCAATCTCGACATCATCATCTTCCAGTTGAAATTTTTCTTCCTTTGGAAAAGCTTCTATATCATTATATTCAATGATAATTTTTTCCTGGGCATCATTTTTAAAAAATTCAATCGTGCTCTCAAAAAGCTTATTGCAAAGGTCTGAAATGGGGAAAAAGCTTCTCCTTCTTATAAAATTGGAAAAAGCCAGGACGCCTTCCTCAGAAGCTTTTGTCATCTCTTTAAGGCTGTATTCTTCTTCATGGAGCAGCAAAACAACACCTGGATCCACTTCACTGGATTCCAGAATTATTATCTTGTCGGCTTTCATGTGTTTTTCAAATCTTATTTTCTGTCTCATCCATTATCTCCTGTAAAATTTGGGTTAACCTAAAATTTCTTAATATAGCTCAATAGTTCTTCCTGTCAATAATAAGATGAATTTTACCATGATCCTATTATTTAACACAAGTTAGGTCTTGACCTGTTTTTGACAAGATGATATAAAATCGGGGTTCACTTCGGAGGAGTGGCCGAGTGGCTGAAGGCGGCGGTCTTGAAAACCGTTAAGTGTCAAGCTTCGTGGGTTCGAATCCTACCTCCTCCGCCAGTTT
>JAHJDU010000641.1 GCA_018812385.1 Pseudomonadota bacterium | reverse complement strand
GGTAATGGCCATCATTTATATTAATATCGTCTCCAAAGGCAGACACGATGAAGGACTATAGGTAAAGGCTATGACTGATTTGTTACCCCTGATCGTGGCAAAATACAACTATTGGCTGTATGTGATCTTAATGATGATCGGCCTTTATGCCATGATTGCAAAAAACAATCTGATAAAAAAACTGGTGGGTATGAACATCTTTCAAACAGCTATTATCCTTTTTTATGTTTCCATTGGATATAAGACTGATGCCACCATCCCTATCATTCAAAATGCCCATGGCGGAAGTGGCGGCCATGCTGTCATCCATGCGGCAGATTATATAAATCCTTTGCCCCATGTTTTAATGCTGACGGCCATTGTTGTCTCTGTCGCAACCTTTGGCGTTGCCATGGCTTTAGCTGTCAGAATATACCAGCGGTATCAAACCCTGGAAGAAGATGAAATCAGGATGCGCTTATCGGAAGAATAAATTATGGATAATTACCCTGCACTAATTGTTGTTGCTCCGCTTTTAGCCGCTCTTTTTGCCGGGCTTGCCGCCTGGATCGAAGAACGATTATCATACCCAATTGCTTTGATTGGCCTTGCCATTTCAATGTTTGCTGCATTTAAAGTCTTGATGCAGGTTATCGCCTCTGGAACTATCCATTACAGGATGGCCGGATGGGCACCACCCATGGGCATTGAATACTCAATTGACCTGTTAAATGCCATGGTTCTGCTGATTGTTTCAAGTATCGCCTTTTTCAATTTGATTGCAAGTTGTAAAAGCGTTGCTCAGGAAACAAATGACAGGGCCGGATCATTTTATACTATTTACCTTTTGTTTGTGACAGGGCTCGTAGGCGTTACTGCCACAGGCGATCTGTTTAATCTCTATGTGCTCATTGAGATCACTTCCTTGACCAGTTATGCCATGGTAGCCCTGGGAGACAGGGACAGAGGACCATTGGCAAGTCTGAATTATGTTTTTATCGGGGTTATCGGTGCCAGCTTCTATCTTCTGGGGGTCGGATATCTTTATATGCAAACCGGGTCTTTGAATATGGTTGATGTGGCCAATATCCTGTCGGGTATCCAAGGATCATCCACAGTACTGGTTGCATTTATTTTATGCATGATCGGTATTTGGATCAAAATGGCCCTCTTCCCCTTGCATGTATGGCTGCCCAATGCCTATTCTTATTCACCCGTTGCTTTTGCAAGGGTGGTAGCGCCTTTAATGACCAAGGTCATGGTCTATGTGATGATAAGATTGATGATCACGGTATTTGGGTTTGATTATATTTTTAAAACCCTGAATATTGCCGATGCTATCGTCTGGCTGGCAACCCTGGCTGTCCTTGCAGGAGCAATTATGGCGCTTGCCCAGAAAAATCTGAAAAAAATGCTCACCTATATCATTGTGTGTGAGATCGGGTATATGGTTGGAGGAGCCTGGCTGGGAAACCAGCTTGGCATGACCGGTGCTATTTTGCACATCCTTAATGATGCGCTGATGACATTCGCACTTTTTCTTGCTGTTGGGAATATGGTCTATAAACTTAAAAATGTTGATTTAATTGATCTTAAGGGCCTGTTTGGTAAAATGCCCTGGACCATGGCAGGATTTGTTCTGGCCGCCTTCAGTATCATCGGGGTACCGCCAACCTGTGGATTTTTCAGTAAATGGTATCTGATTCTGGGGGCATTTGAGGCGGGTGCGTATCATTTTGCTGCAGCCCTCATTATTTCAAGCCTGATCTGCGCGGTTCTTTTCTTTAAGGTCTTTGAAATCTGTTTTTTTGAACCCATGTCTGAAGGTCATGTACATGGGGATTCCCATTCTCCTGTGGCAATTAAGGAAGCACCCGTATCCATGCTGATTGTATCCGGACTTGTAAGTCTTTCCTTGATCGTTGCGGGGCTGTACTCGGGAACTATTGTAAATACGATCATTCTTCCTTTCTTAAAGTGAAGATGAACAAGATTATAATAAAAAGGTAAACCAATAAATGGAAACCATTATCTCAATTAAACCTCTTCTGGCAGTTTTAGTTTCTCTTTTTGTCATTCCGGTGCTGATTTCT
>JAHJDU010000640.1 GCA_018812385.1 Pseudomonadota bacterium | reverse complement strand
TTCGTCACCAAATGAAAATCTTCATACAATTCTTTACCGCATCAAAGAAAAAAAGAGGCTCATAGAGAAAATCGACGAAGAGAACAGACAACTTGGGGTTGGGGCCAAGCCTATTACACAGAAAAATTTTCAGGAAAGAATTGATGATCTGCTTGGAATCAGGTTTATCTGTCTCCGTCTTTCAGATATCGATAGAGTCAAAGCCTATCTTGAACTTCTGGCTGATGAGAAAATCCTGCGATTCATCCGAAAACCGGATCACAAAAGATCATTCGTTCTGCCCGTGGACCCGGGGGAGACGATTCCAGAGGGCCTTTATCTTAGATATAGCGGGTATTCATCCATTCACTACCTGGTAGCGCTGGGCGAGAATTCAGATGCACCGGATGAGTTGAAAAAGCTTCAGATTGAATTTCAATTACGGACGATTCTTGAGGAGGCCTGGGGCGAGATTGACCATAAATACAGATATGCTTTCAGCCGAAGGGGGGTTGAGCTTCCTGAGCATATACACACCGGTTTCTACAATTTGAGCGCATACCTTCAGGCTGCCGCTCTTCAGGCAGAGCACTTATGCCGGCAGGCAGAAGCGCATCAGCTTTTGATGATCCGGAAAATAAAAGGAAAGCGTGCGGCCAAGGACAAATCTATCCATGTTACATTACCACTGGCCTTTCCAGTGCTGATTGAACAGACCTTTGGCTTTAAGCCAACCGTCCGAACCATCACATATCTTCTGAAACGTCTTGATGAAGTCGGTTATGCAGAGCAGCCCCAGATTGTTTTTCAAAAAGTTTTCACAGAAGACCGGTTACAGGAATTCAGCGCTATTTTTCGGGAAGTGCTTAACCGGGAAGCTTTTGAGGATAAGAGTAAAAGAAATGTTGATGCAATAAATGCTGTTAATTTTGCGTTGTCCAATGAGATCCAGGGCAATAGGGTTGCGATAGAAGGGTTACGAGCCATTTTATGAAGGAAAAAAAAGCGTTCAAGATGATTCCATTATCCGATCAATCAAGAAATTTGTATATGAAATATTTTGGTGATGATATGCAGATAGTAATAAATGTGAGTTACCTTTGACAAAAATCAACGATCAGTCTATTGTACTGGTACCTTTCAGAATAATTGATGTTGTGAATGTGTGAGAGTTTTTCAAGCTCACTCACACACATTCATGACTCAATTATTCTATATGTTTAAATTTGTGTTCCAGCGTTGAGCAAACTTTTTTGTTTTTTCCGTGTTAATGTTTTTAAGAAAGGAGATGATTAGTGCAAAAGTCATTTCTGGACATTTTTAACAGCATCCTGAGTTCAGTTCGAGAACCGCTCGTGGTGCTTGATGCCAACCTTAAGGTAGTGGATGCCAATCCATCTTTTTACAAGACATTTTGTGTCACCCCCCAGGAGACCGAAGGGATATTGATATATGATCTTGGCAATGGGCAGTGGAATATTCCGAGACTCAGAGAATTACTTGAACATGCCCTGCCGGAAACCTCAGTATACAATGATTTTGAGGTGGAGCATGATTTTGAAACCATCGGGCCTAAGATCATGCATCTGAATGCCCGGAAAATTTACCGGGAAGCAAATCATACGCAATTGATCCTGCTGGCCATTGAGGATGTGACCGAGCGTGAATATTACAAAAGAAATCTTGAGAAAATCGTTGAAACCCGTACCGAGGAACTTGTCCTGGCAAGACAGGAGGCTGAAAAAGGAAAAAAGACCGCAGAAACCGCCCTTTTTGAAATAAAAATGCTCAAAGAGCAGCTGGAAGCGGAAAGAGCCTACCTGAAAGAAGAAATCAAACTCGAACATAACCATGAGAATATTATCGGTAAGAGCGATGCCTTGAAATATGTGCTCTATAAAGTGGAACAGATCGCGCAAACCAATACCACGGTATTGGTTTTAGGCGAGACCGGGACTGGCAAGGAGCTTGTGGCTCGCTCTATTCACAGCTTCAGCAAACGTAAAAATAAGGCCCTTGTAAAAGTAAACTGTGCCGCTCTGCCGTCAAACCTGATTGAAAGCGAATTGTTCGGCCATGAAAAAGGGGCGTTTACAGGCTCCAGTTCCCTGCGCCTGGGACGGTTTGAGGTCGCGGACGGGGCCACACTTTTTTTAGATGAAATCGGAGAGCTGCCCCTGGAATTGCAGTCCAAACTGTTGCGCGTGATCCAGGATGGTGAATTTGAACGGCTGGGCAGTTCCCGCACCATCAAGGTGGATGTAAGGATTATTGCCGCCACAAACCGGAATCTTGAAGAAGAAGTCCAGAAGGGAAGATTCAGGGATGATCTATGGTACAGGCTCAATGTTTTCCCCATTACCATGCCGCCTTTAAGAGAACGGATAGAGGACATCCCGCTGCTGCTGGAATTTTATATCAATAAAATCGCCAAACGGATGGGAAAGGACACGGGCATCATTCCAAAAAGTGTAATGAATACCCTACAGAATTATCACTGGCCTGGAAATGTCAGGGAGCTTGAAAATGTTCTTGAGCGAGCCGTGATTAACTCGTCAGGTCCCAAGCTGCATCTGGTTGATGATCTTAACAAGCCTTTTGCATATTTGAGCAAAAATCTGAAAACATTGGAAGCAGTGGAGCGCGACTATATTGTCCGTATGCTCGACCAGACCCATTGGAAGGTCAGCGGTCAGAACAGCGCTGCCCAGATTCTCGGACTCAACCGCAGTACCCTGCGCGCCCGTATGCGAAAGCTGGACATCCGCAAACCTTAAAATCAGGGCCATATATGACCAAAGGCCATATATGGCCTTGATTCTGCTTTTTTTTAATATCATCTCTATTTTTTTCAGGACCGATTCCTTTATTAAATCAGCAGGACAGGCTGTATCTTAAAAAACAGGGGCAGGCTTTGGCATGAAGCTTGCTCTAAACTCTTTTTGATTAAAAGCCGCATCAGGTAAAACAAAAATCGGATCAAAGTCAAAATCAGACTTCGGTCAAAATCCTGGCTTCATCCAAGCTGCCAGGCATAAAAAAAAAGGGGATCACAATGATCATAGTCAGAATCATACTGAATGTTCTTGCAGATAAGCAGTTGGAGATCACGCAGACCCTTGTTTCACTGATCAAATCTGTGGGCCGGGAAAAAGGTTGCAAATGCTGTTCTGTTTTTTGTGATATCCTTGACAGGAACCGCTTTTGCCTGATCCAGGAGTGGGAAACCCATGAAGACCTGGATCTGCATATCAAATCTCACAGGTTCGGGGTTTTGCTGGGAACAAAACCCCTTTTAAGCGAACCTTTGAACATAAGGATTTACACGGTTTCCCATCTCCAGGGAATGGAGGCCATTGAAGCAGTCAGGACCAAAGGGGTCCCATATGATGAATATATTGTTAATGTATCTTGAAATTTTTGGATACATCACCAGTATCGTTCGGGAACATTAAAACAAATTTTTTAGCAATGGATTTTATTTTATAATGAAGCATCCATTTTATAACCTATAGAATAGGAGGAGTAACATCATGCAGCGGTTTATTTTTCAGATAAGCCTTGTTCTGGCACTTATATTTACCGGGATATGTTTAACAAGTACGGCACTCGCAGGAAAGCCGGACTCGGGCGGCGGTAAAAAGGGTGAGAACTACAAACAAGAAAAAAAGAGTGAAAAGTACAAAGACAATAAGACTTCTGATCATGGGAAATATGACGGGAAAAAAGGGCATGGAGATAATAGAAGAGAGTATTTCAATGAAGAAAGGCAAATAAATATCCACCGATATTATTCCGATCAATTTCGAAAAGGGCACTGCCCGCCGGGCCTTGTCCAGAAGGGCAACCGCTGCATACCCCGCGGTCATGCAAAAAACTGGAGCAAAGGCCGACCGCTTCCCAGAGAAGTCATTTTCTATAATCTTCCGCCAACCATTCTTGTGCAATTGGGGCCTGCCCCGCCAAGACACCGCTTCGTGCGCGTGGCCCAGGATATCCTGTTAATTGCGATTGGAACGGGAATGGTGGTGGATGCCATTGAGGATATAGGCCGGCAGCTTGATTGATAAGGGAAAATAAAATCAAGGTTAATACGCTATTTGCAGCTTACCTTATACAGTCGTCCGTCTATGGTACTTGAGCATGGAAAACATAAAATAATTTTTTATGCTTTGTTTTTGCCATTATATTAATTGCCCGCAGGAAGGGAAAAACTTGATGAATCAGCCGCATTATCTTACACTTTGATCTGGGCAAAGTGTAAAAATAATATGGGCATTAATTTTATATGAAAGTAGTGAGATATGAGTTTTGAGTGATGAGAAAAAACCATTTGTTTTGCTTCTCTCACAACTCATGTCTCACATCTCATGCCTCTTTCATAATTTGTTGTGGCATCCAAAGCATAGCCGTTAGTTGATTGTTGGGGCTTGGCAAAAAATTTCCATGCGAGTAGTTGATATTAAATTTGAAATAGATACTTTTCTATAGGAGAAATAGGATGAAATTGAAAACAATTATTTTGTGTATGATGTTGATGATGTTTTTTTTATTTTCTGGTGTGTGCTTTGCATTTACGCCGGAAGGAGAATTACAGGTTCTTATCCCAGGCCATGATGCCAAAATTACGTTTCAGGATATTGATGATAACAAAATCTTGGTTTCTGCCATAGATGCGGAAAACAATCCTGTTAAAGGTTTGATGCCGGATGATTTTAAACTGCAAAAGGCCGGTATAATGGCAAACATAACAGCAGTTGAAGTCCTGAAAACCAGAGAAGATATTCCCATAAATTATGTTCTGATGGTGGACAACTCTTTTTCCATGCAGGAACGTAAAGCTGTACAGCCTCTTTTGTCTGCTTTGGATGAGTTTTTAAAAATTGTCAGGCCCATTGATAGTGTAGAGGTTGTGGTTTTTGATCGTAAACAGAAGTTTTGGGTCGATGGTCACAATTTACGGTTAAACACCTTTAAATCTAACAACATTTTAGAATTAAAAAGCTTTTTTCAAGAAAGCTTTACAAAAGAAATGAGCAAGCAGACTTTTTTATATGAAGGTATTCTTGGCAGTTTACATTTGATTTCAAAAATGCCTGAAAAAAGCAATAAATTTTTAGTTGTTTTTACAGATGGTGAAGACTTAAACAGTGAGATAAAAAAAGAAATAATAGGTCCTAAAGCTCAAGGATTAAAAAATTTCAGTGCTTATGCGATTGATTTTATGCCGTCTGAAGCAAAAGATGAATTTTTAATTTCTTTTTCTGAAGCAAATGAAGGGAAAACCTGGAAAGCAACTTCAGCGGCAAATTTGCTGCCCATCTTTAAAGATATTTCAACTAGGTTGCTCCATCAGTATGTGGTTGAATATAATTTTATAAATCCACCCCAAGGTTCAATAACTGTTAATCCATCAACTATAACCATTGAGGAACTTACAATAATAGACAGTTCTCCTTTGCTCAGCCATGTTTTTTTTGACACAGGCCAAAGCAGAATTCCAGAGCGTTACAAATTGTTAAAAAATCAGGCTGAAGCAGATACTTTTGATGAAAAGAGTTTACGAGATACCATTGCAAAGTATCATAATGTATTGAATATACTTGGTAAGCGGTTTTCTGAAAATACTGAAGCAAGCATTGAAATTGTGGGGTGTATCAGTGACAGGGGCGAAGAAAAGAATAATCTTGCTCTTTCCCAGGCACGAGCGGAACAAGTGCGGGCATATTTTCGGTATATATGGAATATTTCCCCTGACAGGATAAACGTCAGTGCCCGCAAATTACCTGAATTACCAAGCACCAGCAGCGTTGAAGAAGGACGGCTCGAAAATCAACGAGTAGAAATTCATTCTGATTCTCCCCAGATTTTTGATTCCATAAAAACGACTTATACTTTTGAGGTAGCTGATTTTAATGAAATTAATATTCACCCTGATATCCAGCTGGGGTATGATTTAAAGAATTGGAATATTGAAATTAAGGGTGATGGAAAACTTTTAAAGTCCATAGAAGGTAATGGGAATGATGTCCTTGATTATTCTTTTAGTCTTTTCGAATATGGACTTAGCAAAATAGGCACCATTGATAATATTTCAATAAGCGCAACCATGACCGATATTACAGGTCAGACATTTACAACAAATACTGCAACTACTTCCATTAAATATATAAAAAGAATGGAACGTAAAGCTCAGAAACTTGAATATAAAGTAATAGAAAAGTATGCTTTAATCCTTTTTGATTATGATAGTGCTGAAATAAAGGCACAAAATGCAACTATTTTAGACCGGGTTGTAAAAAGGATTAAAGAACTGCCGGAAGCTAAAGTAACTATTGTGGGACAGACGGATATCATTGGCAAGGAAGATTACAATGTCTTGCTTTCTGAACGCAGGGCAAAAGCAGTTTATCAAAATGTAATTGACAGTTTTATCCCTTTTCCGGAGAGAATCGTTTCCAGAGGGAATGGGCCTTACAATCCCCCATATGATAATGCTACGGCTGAAGGACGGTCGTTTAACCGGACTGTCACCATTGCGATAGAGTATGAAACGAATT
>JAHJDU010000639.1 GCA_018812385.1 Pseudomonadota bacterium | reverse complement strand
GGTGAATGGTATTTAAAATCCAGGAAAGTTCTTTGGCTGTTTTGAATAATAGTGGAGGCAGACAAATGTTAGTTGCCGTGATAGATAATTATGACTCGTTCACATTCAATCTGGTTCACTATATCCGTGAAACGGGAGCGGGTGTAGTTGTTTATAGGAACGATAAGGTATCCATTGATGATCTTAAAGCCTTGAACCCGGATGCCCTGGTCATCTCCCCAGGGCCCGGTCGACCGGAGGATGCCGGTATTTCCCTGGATGTTGTCAAGCATTTTTCCGGCATTGTCCCTCTTCTTGGTGTCTGTCTTGGACACCAGGTCATTGCCCAGAGCTTTGGAGGGACAATCATCCAGGCAAGCCAGATCATGCATGGAAAAACATCCACGATTACCACTGATGGAAAACAGATTTATTCCGGGATAAAAAGCCCTTTTACCGTGATGAGGTATCATTCCCTGGCAGTTTCCAGGGAAAATCTTCCCGACTGCCTCTTAATTACTTCAAGAACTGAAGATGGTGAAATCATGGGAATTCGACACAAAGAGCATCCAACACAGGGTGTCCAGTTTCACCCTGAATCCTTTATGACGGATGTGGGGAAAAAACTGATAAAAAATTTTATCAATGGTGATAAAAAAAATTGCCTCTGAAATAACGCTTACCGGACAAGAATACTATCCCCCGGATAAATCTTGGCATCAGGGGAAAGCTTGTTCAGGTTTCGTATGTTTGTGACTGTGGTATTATATTTTTTACTGATACTGTAAATGGTTTCCCCTTTTTTAATGGTATGAAACAAACCAGCCTTTATTTCCTTTTTTACAGGAGCTACAGGTTTTGCAACTGGTTTTGATGTCGTGACTGCAATAGATTGTTTCTTAGGCCCTGAAATACTTTTTTCAATATCATCCATTCTCTTTAGTAAAGAATTAAATTTAACTGAAAAAGCTGTTTCAAGACTTGCCACCCGCTCTTTTACAGGGCCAATACCCATCGCCCCTCCTGTACCTGAGCCATCTGATACTAGGCTAGCGTTTTCCCGGATTTCAAGGGCCTTTTCCAGGGCCTCAACCCTTTCTTCCAAATCAGCAAAAGATGAGCTTGAAGTATTTGTTTTAACCGTTTCCGTCCTGATGTCCGAAGACCTGAAAAAAAGAAAAAATATAACAACAGTTAATAACAAAGCCCCAATAAGAATCAAGGCAAATTCATTTTTTTTCAAATGAGACGGTTCAATTTTTTTAGTGCTCTTGTGAACCTGGTCTGTCTGATTTTTATTGGGATTAATTTTTGTTGTCCGTATGTTTGATTCAGGTGTATCTTTGAGATCCATCGCAAAGCTCCTGTTTTAGTTTTTTAAAATTATCAAGCCGGAATTCTAAAATCATCAGCCCCAACCATTCTTGATAAAGCCTGGATATATTTTTTTCAGGAAGACTGCCCTGCCCTTTATCTTCCATCTTTTCTCCCATGCGCTTTAAGCCGGCCTTAACCTCCGTAGACGTTTCCCGGCCGTCCAGAAATGAATAAATTTCCAATGCCTCTTCAAAATAGCCCTGGCTTTCATAAATCCGTGCAACTTCAAGCGTTTTTAACTCCTGTTTCATGGTGAATTCCTTTTATTACCGGATTTGTCCTTAAAGATGAGCTCATCTTCTTCAGCCATATCATGTTCGTGTTTTGCCACATGTTTGATATAATTCATATCTGTTTTCAAACTTTTAATTTCAGTTTCAAGTTTTTGATTTTCCTGATCAATTGTCTGAACCTGTCTTAAAACTGTCTTTTCCTTTTCTTTTAACATTTTATAATCTAAAACACCATTTTTTGAAAAAAAAATGAGAAATAACAATATCACAATAATAAATAATGAAATATAAAAACCTGTTTTTTCGACCATTGTCATGATTTATTCCTGCTCAATCCCTTTTTTAACAATTTCAATTCAGGGCTTGAAATAAAAAAGTTCATGCTAAAGTAAAAAATCATTCCAAAACACATGCAGCACACCACCCCTGTTCCAAACCAAAATTTATTACTCCCTTCCGTCAGTATAAAAACGGCTGCCTGTTTTACAAGAAAAAACATTATAACAGATAAAAAAAGTGATCTGCAAGCAGAAACCATGATCTCAAATTTATTGATATTCACAGCACCCGGAATATTGACAAACAAAACAATAAACCCCACCATGGCAGATATGGAAACGGACATAACAAGCCCCTTAAGCCCAAGGGTATCGATAAATAAAGAGCAGAGAATCAGATTCAACAAAATGGCAATGATGCCGGAATAAAATGGAATTCTTATATTGGACAGGGCATAATACAATGTGACAAACAATCGAACCCCCGTGAATGCCCACAATCCTAAACTCAAAAAAACCAGACAATCTGCTGTCTGCTGAATGGCCATTGCATTAAAAACCCCGTACCCGAATAAAAGTGCAACAATTTTTTCATCCAGGGCTATCAATCCGGCCATTGCCGGAATTGTAATAAAAAAAACAAGCCTTACCCCGTTTGAAAACAGTTTGGAAATTTCATCCATATGCCCCAGAGCTGCTTTTTTTGAAAATTCAGGCAATAGCACTGTTGCAGCAGAAACAGCAAAAAGGGCCATGGGAAACTGAACCAGCCGGTCTGCATAGTAGATAAAGGAAACACTGCCCTCATCGAGTTTTGATGCAAAAAATGAGGCCACTGCAATATTAATCTGAAAGGCGGCGGCTCCAATCATACAGGGAACCATTATTTTTATGACCTTGAATATCCCGGGATGAAAAAATTGAAGCAGGGGTATTTTTAACATTCCCAGGCGAATCATAAATGGAACCTGGATTAAAAGCTGAAGTAAGCCACCGATAGTAACCCCCATTGCCAGGCCAATTATTGGCATATCAAAATATTTTGATATCATAAGCGCAAACCATATCACCACCAGATTAAATACAACTGGTGCAAGGGCAGGCACTCCAAAATTTCCCAGAGAATTCAATACACCCATGCAAAATGCGGCAATAAGAACCAGCCAGAAATAAGGCAGCATTATTTTAAATAATATAATTGTCAGTCCATATTTATAGGAATAAGCTATAAATCCCGGCGCAAGGATTTTTATGATCACAGGGGCAAAAAAGATCCCGGTCAGCACAATAAAAACACCGGCAAGGGATAAAAAACAAAAAAAGGAAAAAGCCAATGCAATCGCTTTGGAGCGCCCTTCCTTTTCCAGGGTTTCAGTGAATATCGGCACAAATGAAACACTCAAAATTCCTTCGGAAAAGAGCTTCCTGGCAAGATCAAAAGGGCGAAAAGCGATAAAAAAAGCATCGCTTTGAGATGTTGTGCCAAAATACATTGCAATGACGGCATCTCTGATAATACCAAGAACGCGGCTGGCAAAAGTTAAAATGGTCAGCAATACTGTATTTTTTAATATTTTACTCACAGGTTTTCCTTGACAAAAACCAACAATCCATATATTCTGGCCGTCTTAAAATAGGATGAATTTTTATATTAAATAAACTTAGATAAGGAGCAAGACCAAGTTGGCTAACCATAAATCTGCAAAGAAACGGGCAAAACAGAGTCAGGTAAGACGGCTTAGAAACAGATCTGTAAAAACCTCTCTTAAAAATTTGGAAAAAAACCTTCGCGCTGCAAAAGAGGCTGGTAGTGACAATAAAGATGAACTCATGAGAAAAACTCAATCTGCCATTCATAAAGCCGCTAAAAAAGGTGTTCTCCATAAAAAGACTGCTTCCAGAAAAATTTCAAGAATGTTCAAGTTCATGAATACCTAGCCTTACAGGCTTTTGTTTCAAACAATTTAAGACAGGGTTTATATTGATAAGATGTAAATCCTGTCTTTATCATTTTCATACTAAAAATTATTCATCAGTTTACTGATTAATTTTTCAGCACTTCGAATGGCTATTTTATCCACAGCTGCTTTTTTGTTGCCTTCATCAGTTATATTATCCTGTGATACTGTGTAGTCTTCATATGATGTAAAATCTGATGCAGACCAGATCACTTCACCTTCCCTGTTTATCAGTTTCAAATCCATAGTAGCAAAAATTCTTCTTTCTAAAACAGATTCTGTGGTTGAACGGGACAATGTGGCAAATGTAATTTTCTTGATGGTTCCTTCAAGAAAAGCAGATGCAAGGGATTCCTCTACAACTTTGGTATCCGTCTTTTGAATGATCTCCTGAATTAATGCATTGGTAAATGCGATTCCAGCTCCTGTTTCAGAACTTTTATTTTTCAAAGCCCTAACAGCAACACTGCTCACATCTTTATTAATATATCCGCCACCTTCAAACTGATACCCACAGGAAGCAAAAAATACAACCAGACAAGTATATAAAATCCATTTTAAATTTTTCATATTAAACCACAATATTTATAAGTGTTTGTTTTTTCCTAATAATGATAACCTTTTTTGGTTTTTTATCCCCAATGTATTTTTTAATCTTTTCATCTGCCAGGGCTGTTTCTTTGATCACAGCCTCTCCAACGCCCGCATCAATTGTAAATTTTGAACGCAGCTTACCGTTTACCTGAACAACAACAATAATCTCATCTGTTTTAAGGGAATCTTTTCTGTATTCAGGCCAGGATTGTTCAAGAATTGAGCCGGTCTTACCAAATTTTTCAAACAATTCTTCACAAAAATGCGGAAGAATGGGAGACAGCAATAAAAGAATATTTTCAAGGCTGAACAGGATCACTTTTTTCATTTCAGCATCTGCAGAATCAAGGTCAATCGCATACAAGACATTAACAAGCTCCATTACCGCTGAAATGGCCGTATTAAAATGAAAGCTTTTATCAATATCATCCGTAACCTTTTGTATGGTCTGGTTTGCTTTGATATAAAGTGTTTTTGCCTGTTCTGACGATAGATCCGAAGCCGCACCCGTAAAGGGTTTAAAACCATCTATTTTTTCCAGACATTCCAGAGCAAGCCGCCATACCCTGTTTACAAATCTATTACTGCCTTCAACCCCGTCTTCACTCCATTCAAGGTCCCTTTCAGGCGGAGCCGCAAATAAGCAGAACAACCGGGTCACATCAGCTCCGTATTTTTCAAGCAGCTCATTGGGATCAACCACATTTTTCTTAGATTTGGACATTTTAATGACCCGGCCCACTTCCACATCCTTGTTGCATTTTGTGCATAAAAGATTGCCCTTGTCGTCTTTCAACGCTTCTTCGGGGAAAAGATATCCATGATCCGGACAGGTCATGGTTTCCTTGCAGACCATGCCCTGGGTCAAAAGCCGTGTAAACGGTTCTTTAAAATCAATTATTCCAAGGGTATTCAATACCCGCATAAAATACCGGGAATACAATAAGTGAAGCACTGCATGTTCTACCCCGCCGATATATTGATCCACGGGAGCCCAGTATTTTACTGCTTTTGGATCAAAGATACCCTCATCATATCTGGGAGAGCAATACCTTAAATAATACCAGGAGGATTCCACAAAGGTATCCATGGTATCAGTGTCTCTTTTTGCATCCTGTCTGTTGCATTCAGGACAGGTGGCTTTTGCAAAACTATCAAGGTATGGCAAGGGAGACCCCCCTTTTTCAAGGAGATTTGCATCCTCAGGAAGCCTTATGGGAAGATCTGTTTCAGGAACAGGAACCACCCCGCAATCAGGACAGTGAATAACAGGGATCGGCGCGCCCCAGTATCGTTGCCTTGAAATTCCCCAGTCTCTTAACCTGTATGAAACGGCCTTTTTTCCCCTGCCCTTTTTTTCCAGCCAGTCTGTGATCGCATCCATGGCCTTTGTACTGTCCAGCCCGTTAAATTCACGGGAATTTACAAGAAGTCCCTCACCTGTGTAAGCCTGATCCATGGTATTGCCATCAAATAGTTCTCCTTTTGGCTGGACCACGACCCTGATTTCAAGCCCATATTTCCTGGCAAAATCAAAATCTCTCTGATCCCCTGCCGGGACAGACATAATAGCGCCGGTTCCATATTCCATTAGAACAAAATTGGCAGTATAAACCGGGATCTTCTCGCCCGTTGCTGGATTAATACAAAAGGCCCCGGTAAAAACACCTTCTTTTTCATATTTTTCCAGTCCTTCAGCAGATCTTTCCTGGGTGGATACCTTTTGAACAAAAGCCGCCACTTCATCTTGTTTTTCTGTCCCCTTTGAAAGGCTTTCAACCAGGGGATGCTCCGGAGCAAGGCACATGAAGGTTGCACCAAAAACAGTATCCGGTCTTGTGGTAAAAACTTCAATATCATTTTCCTGGCCATAGATTTTAAATTTCAATTCAGATCCAACACTTCGGCCTATCCAGTTTTTCTGCATGACCGTTACCTTATCAGGCCATCCAGGTAGTTTATCACAATGGACAAGCAGGTCCTGGGCATAATCTGTAATTTTAAAAAACCATTGCCACAATTTTTTTGCTGAACCGTCTGGGAGCATCTCCAGCATTTATCCTGTTCAACCTGTTCATTGGCAAGAACTGTCTGGCATTTCTCACACCAGTTCACATAGGATTCTTTTCGATAGGCCATTTTCTTTTCCAGCATTTTAAGAAAAAGCCATTGCTCCCATTTATAATATTCCGGTCGACAGGTGGCAATCTCTCGGTCCCAGTCATATGAAAAACCCATCTTTTTAAGCTGTTCTCTCATGGAGCTGATGTTTTCATAGGTCCAGGCTGCAGGATGGGTGTTATTATCAATGGCTGCATTTTCAGCAGGCATGCCAAATGCATCCCACCCCATGGGATGAAGGACATTAAAACCTTTCATCCGTTTGTATCTGACCACCACATCGCCAATGGTATAATTGCGCACATGACCTATATGTATTTTACCGGAAGGGTAAGGGAACATCTCCAATAAATAATATTTTTCTTTTAAAGAGTCCTCTATAACTTTGAAAAACTGATTTTCTTTCCAGTATGCCTGCCATTTAGGTTCTACCAGTTCAGGATGATACCTCTCCTCCATTGCACTTACTCCTTGTGAAAGCTTCCTCTATATTGAATTACCATTTCATTATTTGAATTTTTATAGATGCCACAATCAAACGCAAATAGCAAGAAAATCAAGCGAATTATTCTGATAAACATTGACTCAAAGCAGTTTTAATGATATACAAAATAGTTTTTATGCAATACCTGAAAGGCAGGTGTTGTTTTTTGTATTTAATCCTTGCTCTGACAAAACGTCAGGGCTTTATATCCGTAAGGAGAAAAAATGAGGAAGTATGAAACTGTTTTTATTGCTAACCCTGATCTTCAGGACCAAACTCGCACCGACCTGTTTGAAAAAGTCAGGAATATTATTGCCAAAGAAGGTGGTATTCTTACAAATTTTGATGAATGGGGCAACAAAAAACTTGCCTATGAAATCAATAAAAAATTGCGGGGTCATTATGTATGTGTCACATACGGCGGCACGGGCAAGCTTATAAAAGAGCTTGAAAGAAATTTCCGCCTTAGTGATGATGTACTCAAATTCATGACAATCCTTCTTTCTGATGATGTAACGGCCGAACAACTTGAAAAAGAAGTCCAGGAAGCCCTAGACCAATCCAAACTGGCAGACAAAGCAGGCAAAGAATCTGTTGAAGATGAAACGCCTGGGGAAGAGGCTTTTGCAGATGATGAAAAAGTTGAAGAAACCGAAGACAAAACAGAATAATTAAGATTGGAGGATAATAACAATGTATGATAATAATAAATCACAATACGGCGGTGATAATAATAAATCACAACACGGCGGTGGTAAAAACAAATTTTATCAACGTCGCAAAATATGCAGATTCTGTGTGGATAAGGATCTTATTATAGACTATAAAACTCCGAAAGCACTCAGACAATTCATTACAGAACGAGGAAAAATAATTCCCAGAAGAATCACGGGCACCTGTGCTAAACATCAGCGCCAGCTTACTGTTGCCATCAAGCAATCTCGCCAGATCGCGCTGTTGCCTTTTGTTGGCAGACCCATGTATTAAAATTTAGTTTTCAGGAGCAATACAGGTGAGTGGCACACTAATACAACCAACCATAATTAAAAATATCCTGACCGGTACCCTCTTATGTATATTGATCATTGCCGTCATATATATCATGCCGTTGATCGGTGTTTTTGCCTGGATGGTTCTTCCTTTACCTGTTCTATTTTACAGGCTTAAGACAGGAAGAAACAGCAGCGGCATTATCATTGTGGCCAGCCTGGCAATGTTGGTTGTATTTACACAGAGCTTTGCATTGAATACGCTTTACTTTGGTTCCTTATTGATGACAGGTTTTTTCCTTGGAGAATTTATAGAAAAACACTTGAGTATTGAAAAAATTATGCTCTACACCTGCTTTGCAGTTCTTGGAACCTGTACAGCAGTTTTGTTTATTTATTCTTTAACTTATAGCCAGGGAATTGAACACTTGGTTTCAAATTATATTTCCAGATATCATGCATTGTCATCCCAGCTTTTTTCCGAATCTGCACAATTGTATCCGGAAATGAAGGTTGACCGGCAAATGCTTGAAAAAGCAAGTTCATTATTTGTTCTTATTTTTCCGGGAATATTTATCAATTCATATCTAACCATGATATGGCTCAACATTATATTGATAAAAAAAGTGTTATCAAAAAAAGGCATCGTCGTTAATAGTATTGAAAATTTAAATCAATGGAAAGCACCAGATTATCTGGTATTTGGTGTGATTGCGTTATCTGTTTTGATATTTTTACCAATATACACAATAAAAATAATTGCTGTAAATAGTTTGATTATTTTAATGTTTGTATATTTTTTTCAGGGAATTGCAGTGGTATCATTTTTTTTTCAAAAGAAAAGCTGGCCTTTTGCATTTAGGTTTTTTGTTTACACCCTAATTGCAATCCAACCTCTTTTCATGTTCCTTGTTATCGGATTTGGATTGTTTGATACATGGATCAATTTTAGAAAACTTGATGCGGCTACATAATAAAAAATAAACTAAAAGTCAGCCCGCTAAAACAAAGGGCTGAATCTTTTTGGAGGTTTAAATGAGAGTTATATTAAAAGAAACCATTGACACACTCGGCATCGCAGGAGCAGAATGTGAAGTGGCTGCAGGATATGGTCGCAACTATCTTCTGCCCCAGGGTAAAGCAATTCTTGCGACACCCCAGAACAGAAAAGTCATGGAACAGACAAAGGCAAAGCTTGAACTTCAGATTGCCAAAGAAAGAAAGATTGCTGAAGAAATGGCTGCTAAAATTAAAAACGTTGTATGTACAATCAAAGCCAAGGTTCATGAAGAATCCCGGCTTTACGGATCAGTCACTACCCTTGACATCAAAGAATCTTTGAACCTTCAGGATATCATTCTGGAACGTCGTTCTATCCTTCTTGCAGAGCCGATAAAAGAACTCGGTGAATACAAGGTGCCCATTCGTCTTTACAAGGATGTTGAACCTGAAATTACAGTCAATGTTATTGCTGAAGAAAAAGAAGGAAAATAATGTTTAAACTTCATCCGGGAAGATGGTTAAATTTTCCCGGATGTATTTATTAAAATTATATTGTGCTGAAAAAAAACAACATATCTCAAGACCCCCTCTTAAGTAAAACGCCTCCTCATGATATTGATGCGGAAGAATCAATATTAAGTGCCATATTTATTAACAATGACAGCCTTCTTGATATTATAGATATTCTGTCCTATGAGGACTTCTACAAAGGCGCACATAAAAAAATATTCAAGGTAATTGTCGAACTTGCCACTAAAGAAGAGCCGGCAGATCTTGTCACAGTTGCCAATCGGTTAAAAGAAAAAGGCGAACTTGAAAGTATCGGTGGAGCCGCATTTCTTGCAGCCATTTCCGATGCAGCTCCCATTGCTGTAAATGCCGTCCATTATGCCAAAATCATTAAAGGCAAGGCCTCTTTAAGACAATTGATAACAGCCTCATCTGACATTATTGAAAGATGCCTGAAAGACAAAGGAGATTTTGAAGATATTATTGATTTTGCAGAAAGCTCTATTTTTAATATTTCAGAAAAAAAATCAGGCACTTCCTTTCAAAGCCTGGGAGAATTGATCAATTTAAATATTGATAAACTTGAAGAGCAACAGGGAAAAGATGGTGGACTTTCCGGCATATCCTCAGGATATCCAAGATTAAACCAGATTACATCTGGATTGCAAAAATCTGATTTGATTATTCTGGCAGCAAGGCCCAGCATGGGAAAAACTGCCTTTGCATTGAATATTGCCAGAAATGTTGCCCTTGAAGAACGGAAACCAGTCGCTGTTTTCTCTTTGGAAATGTCCAATGAACAGCTTTCCATGAGACTGCTTACATCAGAGGCCCGCATAGATTCAAACAGGCTTAGAACTGGCTTTATCAGCCAGGAGGACTGGCAAAATGCAACAGATGCTGCTGGTGTTTTAAATGAATTGCCCATTTTTATTGATGACTCGCCCAACATTACTGCAATGGAAATAAGAGCAAAAGCAAGAAAGCTTTATCAAAGACATAATGAGCTTGGCCTGATTATCGTGGATTACCTTCAGCTCATGAAACCCCCCTTCAGGACGGATCGCAGAGACCTTGAAATTGCTGAAATATCAAGGTCTTTAAAAGCGCTTGCCAAAGAACTGGATGTTCCGATTATTGCGTTATCCCAACTGAATCGTATGCTGGAACAACGGTCTGATAAACGTCCCATGCTGTCTGATCTTCGTGAGTCAGGTGCCCTGGAGCAGGATGCTGATATTGTTGCATTCATTTACAGGGATGAGGTCTACAATAAAGAGCCGGACAATCCTAAAAAAGGGACTGCTGAAATTATCGTTGCTAAAAACAGAAACGGTGCTACAGGCACTGCATTTATGCATTTTATCGGTCAATTTACCCGTTTTGAAGAACTTGCCCCGAATTCATACCAGGAATTTGAATGAAAAAAACATTGTACGGCAACACGTCTGGCCTGAGAAACACCCAGATCAAAAGAATAGAGAATCTATATGACTACAGCTCTCCACCCGAGTATATTATTGACCCTGAACTTGCCTGGCTTTTAGTTGAACTATCCCATGATATAAGGCGGCAGATCGGTCTGCTCATTGATCGGAACGGTACTATCATCTATGTGATTATCGGAGAGTTCCAAAAAATTGTTATTCCGATAACTTCGGGATATATGGCTCTGCCCGGCAGTCTCAAAGGGCTCCGCCTGATTCATACCCATTTAAAAGATGAGCCCTTGACAAGGGATGATCTAACAGATCTTGCGCTGTTGCACCTGGACTATATAACTGCTATTTGCATCACACCGAATGGTGAACCCGGAACCGTTTATTCCGGACATATCCTTCCAGATGAGGATTCAGCTCCATATCAGATTCTTGACCCTGCTACCATTCAAGAACTGGACATTGATTGTCTGGCTCAAATTCAGGCCCTTGAATCTGAACTGACAAGAAAAAATTCTTTATACAAACCTGAATCCGGCATAGAAAACGCATTTTTAATCAATGCCACAACGCTTGACCCAAAAGAAGCCTGGGCTTCCATGGAAGAGCTTAAAGAGCTTTGCAAAACAAGTGGCATCAATGTTATTGGGACATCTATTCAAAGAAGAAAAATCATTGATCCAAAATTTGTGGTGGGTATGGGAAAACTTTCAAGCCTTGTTATTGAGGCGATTCAAAAGTATGCCACCATACTGGTGTTTGATCGAGAATTATCGTCATCCCAGATTCGTTCCATTACAGATTTTGTTGAAATAAAAGTCATTGATCGGACCCAGTTAATCCTTGATATTTTTGCCAAACAGGCAAAGTCCAGGGAGGGTAAATTCCAGGTAGAACTTGCCCAGATGGAATACCTTTTGCCGCGACTGATCACCAAAAACACTGCCATGTCACGATTGACAGGAGGAATAGGTGGCAGAGGGCCTGGTGAAACAAAACTTGAAATCAACCGACGGCGGGTCAATGAAAGGATTAACCAGTTAAAAAAGGAAATTGGCAAAATCCGCAAACAACGGCACCAACAAAAATCCAGACGTAAAAAAAAGGATTTACCCATAATCTCAATTGTTGGTTATACAAATGTTGGTAAATCAACACTTTTGAATACCTTGACCCAAAGTAAGATCATGGTAGCCGATCGGCTGTTTGCAACCCTTGATTCATCCAGTAGACGCTTAAGATTTCCAAAGGATACTGAAGTCATTATCACAGATACTGTAGGGTTTATCCAGAACCTTCCAAAAGAGTTGATGGAAGCATTCCATGCAACTTTGGAAGAACTTTCCGATGCAAATATTATCCTCCATGTGATAGACATAAGCAATCCCCGATACCAGCAACAAAAAGACTCTGTTGAAAAAATTCTTAAAGATTTAAAATTAGATGCTATCCCTACCCTCTATGTATTCAACAAAATTGACAGGGTTGACCTTGATTCTTTTGATAATAAATGGTTATTAAACCAGGGGGTTCTTGTTTGCGCCACTCAAAGGCAAACTCTGAAACCATTGGTTGAAAAATTAGAATCAATGGTTTCCATATAAAAAAAAATTAGATGTTGACCAATAGATTTTTTTACTCTAAATAAACAAAAAAATTAATTTATATATGGAATAACGATGAAAATAAAACAACTGGGCCAGATTCTTAACGATAATTTGATTAAAAAGGACTCCCTAGACATGCCTGATTGTTTTGGAGAATTTAATAAAAAGAACAGGCTCTGCTCAAAATATTGCTCAATATCTATACGATGTTGCATCATGCATAATAAAAATCCAAAAATTGATATTTTGGAAAAACTATTAATCCACAACCACTATGCAATAAAACTCCAATGATTTTCTTGTTTGAAATATCAAAGATTTGAAGATTCAGACCTTTGTGCTTTTATTTTTTTATATTCAATTAAAAATCTTGCCAGGATTTAATATATTCTGAGGATCAAATACCTTTTTAATCCCTTTCATAAGTTCAATTTGTATTACACCGATTTCCCGGGGCAGGTATTCGAGTTTGGTCATACCGACACCGTGTTCTCCAGTAATGGTCCCCCCTAAGCTTAATGTGGCATTAAAAAGCTCATCAACAGCCTTTTTTGCCCTTTCTGACTCATCACCATCTGCTTTGTTATACATGATATTGCAATGGATATTTCCATCGCCTGCATGGCCAAAACTGACCACTTTTAAACCCGACGTCTTTTGTATTTCTTGAATTACTTTAACCATATCAGGAATTTTATCTATGGGAACAACAATATCTTCGTTAATTTTGTTTGTTGCAATTTTATACAGCAACGGAGACAAAGCTTTTCTGGCATCCCATAATTTTTGTGCCTCTGTTTGATCTTTTGCAACTAACACATCCAGTGCATCATAGGAAAAGCAGAGTTTTTTTATATTTTCAGCATCTTTTTCAACAACATTGATATCTCCATCCAGCTCCAGGATCAACATGGCTTTAATGCCTTTAGGCAAATCAAAGCTAAGAGAGTCTTTTACAAGGTCAAGACAGGCTTCATCCAAATATTCAACACACCTTGGGACCGTGGCCTCCTTCATGATACGGGATACGCTTTTGGCAGCCTTTTGCAAGCTGTCAAAAAAAACAGCCATTGTTTTAATCGCTTCAGGTTTGGGCAATAGTTTTAAAGTAATTTCAGTGACCACTGCCAATGTGCCTTCAGACCCCACAATCAATCGCGTCAAGTCATACCCGGCAACCCCTTTTGCTGTGGAAACCCCTGTTTGAATAACTTCTCCTGAAGGCAATACCGCTCTTAATCCCAGGACATAATCCCTTGTTACCCCGTATTTTACAGCCCTTGGTCCTCCTGCGCATTCACCAATATTTCCCCCAATGGTACAAACGGATGAGCTTGCAGGATCAGGTGGATAAAACAAGCCTCTTTCTTCTACGCTTTTGTGAATATCTGAAACAATAACACCGGGCTGTACTCTCACTAAAAAATTATTTTCATCAATATCAAAAATTTTGTTCATGCGGCTTGTGACCATTACAAGCCCCCCTTTGACCGGCACGGACCCACCCGTCATTCCAGAACCGGCTCCACGGGGTACCACAATCAATTTTTCTTTTGATGCCAGTCTTAAAATCCGGGCAACTTCATTTTCTGAGCCTGGAAATATAATGGCATCAGGAAGAAAAGATGCACCTGTTGCATCATAGGAATAACACAGCAATTCTTCTTTTTCTCTTGTTACGTATAATTTTCCTGATATTTTTTGAAGATGCCTGTAAAGAGAATTGGAAAGTCCCATTTAAAGTTTTCCTGATTCGATTTTTTTTGAAAGATACTTTATTTGTTCAGAAATAACGCTTTTTTGCTTTAATTCTCTTTCTACTGCATTGATGGCATATATGGCAGTTGCATGATATTTATTATAACTATTACCAATTTTTTTTATTGGCTGATCCGTATATTTTCTGGAAAGGAAAATAGCCATTTGCCTTGGCTTGACAATTCTACTTTTTCTGGAGGCAGACACAATATCTGTTTCTGTAATTGAAAATTCTTTACAAACCATTTTTTTAATGGATTCAACCGTAATTCGTTTTTTTGCTTTTGTAATATTGGCCAGAACACTTTTTGCCAGCTCAATATCAATATTATATCCCATTAAATGACCTTTTGCAGCCACACCAAACAGTCCGCTTTCAAGTTGCCGGACATCATCACACAATTCCTGGGCAATGTACTCAGTTACCTGATTTGGAATGTCATATCCAAAAATTTTGGATTTCTTTTTTAATATTCTGACCCGGGTTGCATAATCTGGTTTATCAATTTCCGTAACAAGTCCAAGGCTTAAACGAGATTTTAACTGGTCATTGAGTTTGGGAATATCATCTGGAAGCTCGCATCCTGAAAAAATAACCTTTTTATCTGCGTCAAGAAGATAATCTAAAGTGATAGCCAATTCATTTTGTGTCGCTTCCTTGCCTGATAAAAAATGAACATTTTCAAGAATCAAAACATCACATTGTTTCCTGTATTTTTCTTTGAACCTCTCTATGGTTTTATTTTTCAAAGAGAATATCATTTCATTGGTGAACTCTTCTGCCGTTGCATAATATACCCTTTTGGAAAGGCTGTTAGTAATGATATGATGTCCAACTGCCTGGGACAAATGACTTTTCCCAAGTCCGGTTTTAGCTAAAATATAAAGTATGTTGGACCCGTTTCTTTTCCCCTGGGCAAGAGATAACGATGCAGAATATGCAAAGTTTGAATTATTTCCCACCACAAAATCATCAAATGTGAACCCTTTTTTAAACATTCTTCCGTTATTAAATCGTTCGTTAAGTCCGGGTAGATTTAATTGCTTTGATCTTTTCATGGGTAAAGAAAGCGCTGGATATGCACCTGTTTCTTTATTTTTTTCTTTTGAACAAAATTTTCTATTTGATGTTACTTCAAATTCAATATTGATATCACTAATCCCTAATTTTAAAAACTCTTCTTCAAATAGCGGCAGGTAATTATCTTTTAATCGTTTGACAAAATAAGCATTTGGACTGGATAACTTAATATGATTATCATCATGGTAAAGAAGTTCGACCGGGTCTATCCACATTCTATAACTATGGTCGGGTAATGTCTTTTTGATTTGGCATTTAACTTGTTCCCAGAACGATTCCATATTTTCCAAAAAAGATCCTCTTTCTTCCAACTACGAAAAAAATACTGATATATAAAACAAATTTAACAATTACCAATGGATAAAACTGATATTTAAAAAAGTATTATTTTTTTATTAGATTATTTTTTATTGGTCAAATCTAATAAGAAGGGTTAGCTTATTATTAGATTTTTGTTTGGCATAGTTTTTTAATTGCCTGATATAATTAAGATTTTTTTGTGAAACAAAATTTTTTTCAAGCATTACAACCACTTCGACAACTACCTCTTATTTCAAGATATTTTAACATTCCATTGGAAATTTTTATTTATCAAAAAAATAAATTTACTCTTATTTATTCCTTTTTCCTCTTAATTACTTCTAATTTAATAAAAAATTTCTTTTTTTTTGGGGCCTGCAGTTTACTATAGTTTCACAATTTTATGACATGAATTATATTTACACTTTCCTTATCCAATAGTATATTGCACTTTATTTTGAACCATTTACCCTTAATATTATCGAGAGCCTGATGAAACCGCCATACACACTGCCGATTATCGGCATTACCATGGGAGATCCTGTTGGAATCGGCCCTGAAATATTGGTAAAAGCTTTAAACAACTCAAAAATGTATACTTTGTGCAAACCTCTGATTATCGGAGATTCCCAGATTATAAAACAAGCATTAAAACTTTTAAAGTTCAAGCATCATGTCCATATCATAACTGATCCAGAACAGGGTAAATATGAGTTTAATACATTGGATATCATGGATATCTCCACTATTCATACGGATTGTTCCTCTCTTTCAGGTCCAACTATTGAAACCGGGACTGCCATGCAGGACTATATCACTAAAGGGATTGATCTTGCATTGACCCACCGCATTTCAGGTCTTGTGACCTGCCCCATCACAAAAACTGCCTTAAAACTTGCCGGGTCTCAATTTCATGGACATACTGAACTTCTGGCCCACAGAACAAAAACAAAAGATTATGCCATGATGCTGTCCGGCAAAACACTTAAGGTTGTTCTGGTAACGATTCATATTCCTCTATCCCAGGTGTCTGCCTGTCTGACCATAGAAGATATTATCAAAAAAATAAAATTAACCCATACCTCTTTAAAAAACCGGTTTAATATTAAAATGCCCAGAATTGCCGTTGCAGGGCTAAATCCCCATGCAGGGGAAGAATCCATGTTTGGGAGAGAGGAAGAAGATATTATTGAGCCTTCTGTCCGGCTTGCAAAAAAAGAGGTAATAAACGTCTCTGGCCCCCTGCCCCCGGATACAGTTTTTTACCAGGCTGTCAACGGAAGGTATGATGCAGTGGTTTGCATGTATCATGACCAGGGTCTTATTCCATTCAAGCTTACCCATTTTAAGGACGGTGTAAATACCACCATAGGTCTTCCCATCATCCGAACCTCGGTGGATCACGGGACGGCTTATGACATTGCCTGGCAAGGAATTGCAGACCATTCAAGCCTGACAGAAGCCATTAAAATGGCAGCATTCCAGGCCATAAATAAAAAAGCCCAAAAGAAATAAGAACCAATGGATAAAAATAAAATTATCATTGAAGGTGCCCGGGAACATAACCTGAAAAATATTAATGTTGAAATACCCAGAAACAGCTTGACTGTTATTACCGGACTTTCAGGCTCTGGAAAATCAACTCTGGCCTTTGACACATTGTATGCAGAAGGCCAACGACGATATGTTGAGTCCCTTTCCACCTATGCCAGACAATTTTTGGGCCAGATGGACAAACCCGATGTGGATGCTATTATCGGACTTAGCCCTGCCATATCCATTGAACAGAAAACTGCCAGCCATAACCCCAGATCCACTGTTGGCACCGTCACGGAAATTTATGATTATCTTAGATTATTATTTGCAAGAGTCGGCACTTCCTATTGTTATAAATGCGGATTACCCATTTCTTCCATGTCCATTGATCAAATCACTGACAAAGTCATGGATCTTGATGAAAACTCTAAAATAATAATTCTGGCACCGTTAATCAAAGGACAAAAAGGCTCCCATGAAAAATTATTTGCAAAAATAAAAAAAGATGGTTTTGCCAGGGTCAGAGTAGACAATGAGATCTATTTAATGGATGATCTTGTGCCATTGGAAAAAACTAAAAAACACACTATAGATGCCGTTGTAGATCGACTAGTCATTAAACAAGGCATTGAAAAACGCCTGTCCGACTCATTGGAACTTGCCCTCTCGTTATCAGCTGGATTTGTAACCCTGATTGATCTCAGCCATAACGAGGAAACCCTTTTCAGCGAGAAAGCATCCTGTGTACGTTGCGGGGTCAGCTATCCTGAATTTACACCCGCATCTTTCTCATTTAACTCGCCCCAGGGGGCCTGTAAAAAATGTGGCGGCATGGGATCAGTCACAGAATTTGATCTGGATCTGATTGTGCCAGATCAAACGCTTTCGTTACGGCAGGGTGCCATTTTGCCTTGGCAAAACAGGGATTCGGTTCAATTTATGGAGTTTTTGGATGCCCTGGTTACCCATTATAAAGAAGATATTTATACACCCTTTAAAAAGCTGTCACCTGATTTCCAACAGGTTTTGCTCCATGGATCAAATAAAGAAGAAATTGCCTTTTATATTGAAAGAATGGAAAAAAAAATTATTTATAAAAAAACCTTTGAGGGTGTGATTCCTAACCTGAAAAGACGGTATAATGAAACTGACTCCACTTATATGAGAGAAGAAATAAAAAAATTTATGAATTTTAAAACCTGTTCTGTCTGTAATGGATCAAGGCTCAATAAGGCATCCGGATCTGTCAGGGTCGGGGATAAAACCATCTGGGAGATCACGTCTCTTTCCATACAAAATTGTGTTAAGTATATTTCATCCTTACATCTTTTGGATAAAGAAAAAATTATTGCCGCCAGAATTATTAAAGAACTGGAGCAACGCCTGGGATTTTTAGAAAACGTTGGCCTTGAGTACCTTACACTTGCCAGATCGGCTGCAACACTGTCTGGAGGGGAAAGCCAGAGAATACGCCTTGCCACCCAAATCGGATCTCAACTGACAGGGGTTCTTTATGTGTTGGATGAGCCCAGTATCGGGCTTCACCAAAAGGACAATGCTAGATTATTGACCACCTTAATGAATCTTCGAAATCTTGGCAATACCGTACTGGTTGTTGAGCATGATGAAGAAACAATTCTGTCCTCTGATCATGTCATTGATATCGGGCCTGGCGCAGGAATAAATGGAGGCGAGGTTGTTTTTTCAGGCCCTCCGGAAGAACTTGTCAAAAGTGAAACCTCCATAACCGGTCTTTATCTGTCCGGTAAAAAATGCATTCAAATCCCTGAAAAAAGAAGAAAGGGAAATGGAAAGAGCTTAAACATTTATCAGGCAAGTTCAAATAATCTTAAACATATTGATGTCTCTTTCCCCCTGGGGTGTTTTACCTGTGTAACAGGTGTTTCAGGGTCAGGAAAATCAACCCTTGTTTTATCCACCCTTTATCCGATTCTTGCAAACCAGATCAATCATTCCAGAAAAACTGCCGGCACTTATGAAGAAATCAAAGGGCTTGAACATATTGATAAGGTGGTTCATATTGATCAGTCTCCCATTGGAAAAACACCTAGAAGCAATCCAGGTACCTATACCCAGGTATTTAACCCTATCAGGGAATTATTTTCCAATACCCGGGAATCAAAAGCCAGGGGGTACAAGCCAGGCAGGTTCAGTTTTAATGTTAAAGGAGGCCGGTGTGAAGCATGTACGGGTGACGGCATTATTAAAATTGAAATGCATTTTCTGCCCGATGTGTATGTTGACTGTGATGTCTGCAAGAGTCAAAGATACAACAGAGAAACCCTGGATATCAGATATAAAGGTAAAAATATCGCCCAGGTCCTGGATATGACCATTAATCAAGCCATTCGTTTTTTTGAAAATATCTCATCCATTAGAACCAAACTTGCAACCCTGATAGAAGTCGGACTCGGATATATAAAACTGGGGCAAGCTGCCACTACATTGTCAGGGGGAGAAGCCCAAAGGATAAAACTTGCAAAGGAGCTGTCAAAAAAAGGAACGGGTAAAACCATCTATATACTGGATGAACCCACCACAGGACTTCATTCAGATGATATTAACAAATTATTATTTGTTTTAAATAAACTGGTTGATTCAAATAACACGGTGATAGTTATCGAGCACAATCTTGATGTCATCAAATGTGCGGACCACATTATTGACCTTGGACCTGAAGGTGGGGATAAAGGGGGAGAAATCGTTGCATTGGGAACACCTGAAGATATTGCCCAAAATAAAAAATCCTATACTGGCTATTATCTGAAAAAAACATTAAACAAATAAAATTGCCCCTATTGTCCACAAACAAAATTATTCAATCATACAGATATCTGAATCACAGGGACAGGCATCATCTATCTCGCAGGCATAGGCAATTCTTGAAGCCTGATCAAACATGGTATTATTAATCGGTTTAAATGAAAAAGATGCCATATTTTTTTCTGCCTTTTCTCTATCTGGTAAATTTTCAAGCCCTGTTGAGATTACCTTTCCTGAGTCCCCTTCAAGGATCTCAGCATCCTCTCCATTGGTAATTACAACAATCGGAATCTGGTAAGGTTTAATTATTCTTGATAATGCCAGGGTGGAAAGTCTCCTGGTGACAAGGGACCCTGGTGCAAAATTTATCAGGGCAATGGCTTTTCCCTGAAAATTGACCAAAAAATCAATTTTTAAAACCGCCTTTTTTTGCCCTGCAATAACCTCAAGGGTGGTATTGCTTTCAATATCTGTTTTTTCAAATTTTCCGTCTATTACAAGATTTTTGGCAATTTTCTGCCGGTATCTTTCATCAAGCGTGTCTGCTAAAACAGAACCCGTCAAAAAATCCTTTAGTTTTCCAAGAACCAGATGATGGGGATTTGATTGATTTTCCATTTATTCAATACCCTTTCTCAACATGAATAAAAAAACCTGACAATATCACAAATAATTATAATCTATTTTCTCATAGATCCTGTGGTATATATTTTTTTTCAGCCAATCCAAATGTTAAGGATCAAAAAAAAGTTTACAAGAGTTTAAAAAAATGAGGGACCAAACTGTCTCACG
>JAHJDU010000638.1 GCA_018812385.1 Pseudomonadota bacterium | reverse complement strand
TAAAACAATGGTATTTTTTGGAGCAAACGATGGCATGCTGCATGCGGTTAATGATGAAGACGGGACTGAAGCGTGGTCGTTTATTCCTCCAGACCTGCTGCCAAGCTTAAAGAGAATATTAGAAGAATCAGAACATCAGTATTATGTAGATTCATCCCCTGCCGTCTTAATAAAAGATTATAATAAAAATGGGATTATTGAGCCGGTATCAACAATCATCGACGGGGTAACTTATCCTGCGGATATAGTTTATCTTATCTGTGGAGAGCGAAAAGGCGGCACAAGCTATTTTGCATTGGATGTTACGATTCCTGCAGAGCCTGAATTTTTGTGGAGAATTGCCCAGACTGCCGGGAATCCTGCTGCAACCACTACGATTGCTGAACTCGGAGAAACATGGTCTATTCCTCAATTCGGTTTTGTTAAAACATCAGCGATAGTTACTGGAATAGATGTTGTTTTCCTTGGAGGTGGATATAGTGAAGATAATTCAAAAGGGAAAACTATTCTTGCAATAAATGCTGCAACAGGTGATATTGTGAAAGAATTTACCATAGCCGACGATACTGACATGACATACAGCATCCCCAGTAAAATCTTTGCCCTGGATAGAGATCATAACGGATTTACAGACAAGCTTTATGTGGGAGATATGGGCGGCCAGATCTGGAGAATCGGTAATTTTGATTCCACATCTTTCCCCGATTCAGATGAAAATATTGAAAACTGGACAATTCACAAATTATTTACAGCCAGATGCAACGAGATAGGCTGCGAAGATATTGTCGATAATGATAGCGACACCTTAACAGATGATGCGGATTCCAGTAAGTTTTTTTACCCTCCCGCTGTAACGCTTGAAATTGGTTATGATCTGGTGTTTACAGGTTCAGGCGACAGGGATGATCCTTGTAATACTGATACCTATGACACTTTGTATGCAATCAAGGATGAACATGATTCATCATCATTTGCATTAGGTGATCTGGTAAATGCTGATACAAATCTTGTCACAAATCCTGCATATACCACTCCGAATCTTTCTGGAAGTGATAATGGCTGGTATTTACTCATGGAGCAGGGTGACAAAGCGCTTTCAGAGTCAGTGGTATTTAACAAAACTTTGTATGCAACAACCTTTCTGCCGAATAATGAGGCTTGTGTGCCTGGAGGGTATGCAAAGCTGTATGCTCTAAATTACTTGACAGGAGCGGCGGCGTTTGATTTTGATGGTGATGGAAATAATGACACAAATACAATAATCGGCGGCGGCATACCATCTAAACCAGTTGTTATTATAACAGATACAGGAGTGACAAAATTACTTATTTCAACCAGCTCTACAAATCCTGATGCAGCCTCGGATATCACCTCTGCAGGGGTTACAACTACCGGGCTTGAGTTCCCGGTCATAAATTTTTTCTTAAAATGGTGGAAAGAATTATTTAATTAAGCCGGCGCTGCCACTCAGATACAAAGACTAATCAAATATCTAATCCTGATCTGATAGAGCATATTAATAGAGTGGGACTTGTTTTTTACCCATGATATCTATACCATTCCAGTAAAATTAATGGGTGTCAAGAGATCTGCTTTGTTTTTATTTTTATATGGATGTAAAAGATTCGTGTTGACAATAGCAATACGCTTGCGTATGGTTATTGTGTAGACAATACTTTTTAACTGGAGATAGAATCATGATTAATGGCAATACTGCTGCAACCCGGCGCACATCAGCAATCAATCTCCGTGCTTTTCCTGCTCAGCGGGAACTGATTGATCGTGCCTGCGCCGCAATGCATAAAAATTTAACCGATTTTATACTTGAAGCGGCTTGTCGTGAGGCTGAACATGTCCTGTGCGATCGACGTTACTTTGTGTTGGATGAAGAAGCATTTAATGCATTTGAGGCTGCTATGGATGTACCGTTGACTGAAAACAAAGCTGTTAAAAGGCTTCTGGCCTGCAAGGCGCCATGGGAAGATTGAGCTCGCCGGTATCCTTGGCTGCAGACCATAAAACCACCGGTTTCGATTGTGCTGTTGACTCGCTCAATGAATGGTTGATTCGTCGTGCAATGAAAAATGAGTACAGCGGCGGTTCGCGTACTTATGTGGTCTGTGATGGCAATCAGGTTGTTGGTTATTACGCTATTGCCGCCGGAAGCATTGCCCGTGGGGAGGCAGCAGGACGGATCAGGAGGAATATGCCCGATCCGATCCCCGCTCTGATTCTTGGCCGCCTGGCTGTAGACCACCGCTGTCAGGGGGCAGGCATTGGTCAAGGGCTACTCAAGGATGCGCTTGCACGCTCAATTAACGTTTCTGAACAGGTCGGAGCTCGTGTTCTCATAGTTCATGCACTCAATGACAAAGCAGAAGCGTTTTATCTCAAGCATGGTTTTGCAATGAGCCTGCAGATACCAAACACATTGTTGTTGCCGCTGAATATAGGAATGCAGGGATAAAAAATAATCAACCCGGCTCGTTAATTTTTTCATTCATGAATGACTAAGCCGAATATTGAGGATTAAATATGTCAATCATAGACATTAGATGGATTCAGATGGCTTTTAAACTATGTGACAATTTTTGGCAAAAGATTCCAAAAATTGTTTGGAATTCAAATTTTTCTCCTCAGAAACTAAATCCATTTTTTAAAAAAAATAAAAAAGATCATTATGTCAAGGCACCCCAGGGTTTTTAAAATTTTTAATGCGGTTGGCATCCTTTTTGAAAGAAGATTTTGAAAGAAGATAGGATTGGCAAGACAAGACGGTTATAGAAAATAAACAATTAAAAGCAAAATTTAAATTAACACAAACAATGGGAGGTAACAAATGTTTAATTCTTTAAAAAAACACAGAAATCAAAAGGGCTTTACATTGATTGAGCTCATGATTGTTGTCGCAATTATCGGTATTCTTGCAGCGATTGCTATTCCACAGTTTTCGGCATACAGGGTAAGAGCAAATAACACCAAGGCAACAGCGTCTGTCGGCGTTGCAAAATCAGCACTTGCGGCTTTAAATTCTGATCTTGGATGTTATGGTATAACTCCTGCTGCGTCTTTTACATTGATCCTTGCACCGGGTGGCAGCGGCGGGGGAACTGTTTATCTCGGCAGCACCGCTGCAATTGTTTCCGCAACAGCCGCTATTGCAGGCGCCATGGTTACAGGTACTTCACCTGCAGCAGGTGCTGCTATCAGCGGAGTCGGCATGTCTATTCCTAGTGGTATTGATATAATTGTATCTACTGAAGCAGCAGCTAATACTACTTATATAATACAGGCAGAAGCTATGGGCGGCAATAGAGGATTCGGTATTGATGGAGATGTTGAAGATTCCATGTATTATGTTCAGAATGATACATGGACAGGTACTGCAGCCATACAATCAACTGCTCCTGCTACGATATCTGCAGGAGTAGATAATTTTACTGGCGTTACTGGCGGCGGCGCGCCAACCCTCAATTGGACAATTTTACAATAATTAAAATTTTGATTAATATAAAAGCCCGGTGTTTTAAACATTCACCGGGCCTTTTTTAACTTTTTTTAACATGGCAGTCAGCATTTAAAATAATTTATAAAAGTTTTTTTAAAATGATTCCGATCTCATTTAATAATTTAAGCAAAAGTTTTTCATACGGGTTCTACAGTCAACAAAAAGTTTTAAAATCGATCTCTCTTAAAGTTGAAAAAGGAGAGGTTTTTGGT
>JAHJDU010000637.1 GCA_018812385.1 Pseudomonadota bacterium | reverse complement strand
TTAAATAATCAATATATTCTTCATGTGCCTTGATATATTCAAGGGTCGTAAATGCGCTCTGCTCGTTTTCATAACTGGTTCCAAAAAGAAGATAGACAAAGGTTAAAATCCCTGCCTGATGCAGATTCTTTAATGTGGTTGACACAAAATCCAGGTTTGTTCCCTTGTTCATCTGGTTAAGGACATCTGGATCCCCGGATTCAAGACCCAGCTTTAACATGTCACAGCCTGATTGTTTCAAATCCCGGCAAAACCCCGGGTCCAGAAACTCTCGTTCAAACCTGACAAACCCATACCATTTAAATCCAAATCTATTCTTTGATAAGGCTTTTAAAAAAGCCGGGGTAACGGCATTGTCAATCAAATGGATATAATCAGGAGCATATTTTTCGTCAATCTCTTTTAAATCCGCCAGCACCTTTGATGCCCGGTTTGAACTATAGGGACGGGTTTCTGCTTTTTCCGGGCAAAAATTGCACTTGCTCCAGTAGCAGCCAATGGATGCCCTGAAAGGCAGGACTTTTCCAGGTGCCAGATACAGATCATCTTTTACAAAATCATAATCCGGCACATAATGCTTCTTTTCCACATTTTTTACACCAAAAAATTCCAGCAGCGGAATC
Organism: Pseudomonadota bacterium; assembly: GCA_018812385.1. Lineage (GTDB taxonomy): Bacteria > Desulfobacterota > Desulfobacteria > Desulfobacterales > Desulfobacteraceae > Desulfobacula. The sequence goes on along the minus strand of JAHJDU010000637.1, from coordinate 1,883 downwards.
TCCCCCTCCCCTCTGATGGTCAGATCAAGCAGGTCTTTAAACGGATCATTATAATCCGGCCGGCTCATCCAGGATGATATCAAACCTCCGCCCATAATGATTTTTTTGTCTTTAAAATTATCTTTGACCCATCCGGCAAGGGCAAAACTGACAAGGGCCTGGTTCAGGTAGCACAGGGAGATACCGACAAATTTTGAATCACTTGTCTGAACCTTTTCTCGAAGCGTGTCTTCAAAAAACCGATAAAATGGATTTTCTTTATATTGCCGGGCGCTTTTCAACAGATCCCTGCTGTTAACAGAAGACAGTTTTGAATCTGAATAATCGCTTAAAGTGATCTTGAATCTTCTGGTATCCACACTCATGGACAAAAGCTTATTCAAATCATAGACCCGTTGATGATACCGGTCCATATTTTCATATAACGTTTTATCTTTTAGATCGGCGAGGATTCTTTCCCGGTTCTTTAATGCCCTTTTTGACCAGGGATCAATGGGAACAATATCAGAATTGATTAAATACAACAGCCCTTCAATATTGGCATCAATGACCTGACACAAGATCCCGTGCTCTTTTAAAGCAGCAGACAAAAGAGCCACTCCTGCAGGAGGCTCACACGGTTTGGCAACGGGCGGAAAAATCAGCAGCATGGTAAAATGTCCTAAAATTAATAAACAGATAAATGTCAGCTTTTACCACATTTCCTTAAAATCCTCACCTGGTAATTTTTAAACCACACAGATTCACCTGATCTTCCCAGAATTGTTCAGGGCTGCCCTTACCCCCATATCCAAGTCTAAATCCATAGTCTCCCCTGATATCAAGTCTCTCAATCCTTACCCGTTCCAAAAAGGTACAAATATTTATTTTTCAAAGCAATAGATAACATGAATAAAGTCTCTGCAGCTCAACAAAATAATTGACTATAGTAACTGACCATGGTTATATTAAGCATAAACATAAACAGAGGGGACATTATCTTTCATGCCAGAAACAATGCCTATTTCAGAATTTAAAGCAACCTGTCTCAAAGTAATTGATCAGGTAAAAAATACCGGTATATCTATTATTGTAACAAAAAGAGGTGAGCCATACGCCCTCGTATCAAAACCGCCAGAGCCGCAAAAACAAGAAACCTGGATGGGTAAATATAAAAAGGAGATAGAAATCACTGGAGACATTATTGAGCCTGCTGTAGACGAAACTGAATGGAACGTCTTGAAATGAAACTCCTTTTTGATACTCACATTTTGTTGTGGAGCCTAGCTGAGTCTGACCGTGAAATCCAAGCAATTGAACAAAAATACGCAGATATTTTCATCTCTTTAAAATCCTCACCTGGTAATTTTTAAACCACACAAATTCACCTGATCTCCCCGGAATTTATCAGGCCTGCCCTTGCGTCCCTATCCAAGTCTGAATCCATAATCTCCCCTGATATCAAGTGTCTCAATCCTTACCCGTTCCAAAAAGGTACACATATTTATTTTTCAACGCCATAAATAACATGAATAAATCTTCAATGCCTACGTACTTATACCTATTGATTTTATTATAATCCCTATATATAACGCAATAGTTCCTTTTTATCTGCTTGTTGTCTATAGTCGCGAGAATGTAAGCGAAAGAGCGGAGCTGTGCCAAACCCCTTCCTTTAAAAATCCAAATAGTATCTCAGCCATTTGAGGTAATAACTACATTGGTTTTTGAGGATTCCATTTTCCCCAAAATCAAATTAAATTTATTTAGCAATTCAGCTTCAATTTGAATCATTTGTATTTATCCAGTTTTCTGTTTATCACGCAAATTTGAGTGTTATACTGATAGGAAACTGCATAACATCTACATATTTTAATTGTCAAAACCTATTTTAGTTGGTACAC
>JAHJDU010000636.1 GCA_018812385.1 Pseudomonadota bacterium | reverse complement strand
TTGCCGGTGTCAGTCTTTGTCTGACCATCATCGGGATCCCTTTCGGGTTTGCACATTTCAGGCTGGCAGGAGTCTGTTTTGCACCCCTGGGAAAAAAATCTATACCAAAATAAATTGCAAAAGCGTATAATGCATGCATAAAAAAATGCATAAACTGGATTATTTCAAACCCATTGCGGTCTTAGCTTTTGTGATTATGTTAGGACCTCATAACAATCAAAATAAAAGGTTTAAATATGGCGCAAAATACAGAAACCCAAAACAAAGACTACGTACAAAACAAGACCCTGATTATTGCGGTTGTGGTGTCCTTGTTCATTGGATTCATCGGCGGGACTATATATTCCTCATTTAAACTTGCGGCCGATAAACAGGTTCAGGTGCAGAGCAATGCAACTCCAAATAAAGTCCCGGCAGGGGAGCAACAGGATAATTCAATCGAGTTTTCTGCAAAAATTCTACAGCTTGAACAATATTTAGAGCAAAATTCCATGGATGCAGAGGCATGGGCTCAGTTGGGACACCTTTTCTTTGATTCAAATCAGGTAAAAAATGCCATTGAAGCATATGAAAAATCTCTGGCAATCGAGCCTGGAAAAACAGGGGTTATAACTGATCTGGGGGTGATGTACCGGAGGGATGGTCAACCTGAAAAGGCCATCCAAGAATTTGATAAAGCCATTTCAATTGATCCTTCCTTTGAAACTGCAAGGTTTAACAAGGGAGTTGTACTATTGCACGATTTGAAAGATTTTACCGGCGGTATACGGGCATGGGAAGAGATTGTTGAACAAAATCCCATGGCCATGGCTCCCAACGGGGAATCGATGGATGCCCTGGTTCAGCGGATGAAAAAACAAAAATAGATATCAAAATCAGGACAAAAGATCAGTAAATTTAAAACGAGAGGGTCAACGTCAGTGATCCGATGATATGACCCTGTTTCTGGTTGTCAAATTGTTTGGTACTGAAAAGATGCCGGTAGGTCAGTTTGAACATGTCAAAGTTAAATGCCAATCCTAGAGAAAGGTCAGCCACCAGTCTTTTTTTATCAACGCTGTGGCTATGTTCCCAGGTGTTGCCATCAAGAAAGATGTCATGAATTACGCCTTCAACCTGGGAGCTGGCAAATACATGCATGCCCCATGAAGTATTGCCTTGTTTTGAACCTGCACTGACAGGTGCGCTGATCCCTGCACCGGCCCGGATCACATCAGACCCGAAATCCTTTGGGATATTATACCCGAAACGGATTTCACCCCCGGCATTGCCCGATGTTTTAACATTACCCAGGGCTAATCCAGCATGAGAAATTAAATCATAATCCAGGATATCCAATAATTCCATGCTGTGCAGCCGCCATTTGCGCTGCCAGGAAAATCTGATTGCTGGTTCATTTTGAAGCTGGTTGTCCCATCCTTTTGCTGTGGGGATGTCCCTTAAATCATGTACTGTGTTCTGTGCAAACTCAGCTTTGGCAGCAGGACCCACAACACCCAGGACGATTTCAAGGGTGTCAAGGATGGTATCGGTTTTGCTGTGAAGGGCCAGCCCGCCATACAGGAATCCGGCATAGGGTCGTTCTGCTTCTATCAATGTCATTGTCTGGATATCAGAAGGAGTATAGATTTGTTGTCCCAGTAAAATGCCGACATTATGAACACTTCCCGACTCGCTTGAAAAGGGGAAGGCCTTGATGATGGAATGGATGATGGGTAAGGACCATTCAGGCAGGCGCTCGTCATCCCTGTATTGCTTCAGATCATTGGAAAGCCAGGTAATCTGGACGGCATTGGTATAATATTTATCAGTGTCCCCGAAAAGGTCATTTTCAAAGAAAAGCTGAACAGTCTGAAGTTCAGAGGGATCTTTGGACCATGCACTGGTTGAAAAAAATAAAAGATAAAAAATGATGCTGATGCACCAATAACGCCTGATGATATTTAATAAAATCAAAATATACCTCAAAATATTACAGCCTTGATGCCAGGACTGCAGCACCAATGGCGCCATTCTCCTGGGCCAGCCCCCCCACAATGAGGTTAAATCCAAGTCGCTTTTCAAGGGCCTTGACCATACCTTTATTCTTTGCCACACCCCCGGTCATCATTACAGGTTCTTTGATTTTAATTTTATTGGCAAGAATGGCAACCCGGGCAGCAGCAGACTCATGAATACCTGCAATGATGTTTTCTCTTTTTTCCTGTCCTGCAATCATGGAAATGACCTCTGATTCTGCAAACACAGTACAGATACTGCTTATTTTTAAAGGTTTGTCTGCTTTGAGGCTGAAGTCACCCAATTGTTCCAGGTCAACTTCCAGAGCCTTTGCCATGACTTCAAGAAATCTTCCTGTGCCTGCAGCACATTTGTCATTCATGGCAAAATTTTCCACCTGGCCGCTGTTATTCAGAAAAATTGCCTTGCTGTCCTGACCACCGACATCTATGATCCCACGGATTTCAGGGTTCATAAAATAGGCACCCGTTCCATGACAGATGATTTCCGTCAGGGTCTTGTCTGCAAAATTTACACTGGCGCGGCCATAGCCGGTGGAAATAATGGCTGATATTTGGTTTTTTGATAGTTTGCATTTTTTTAACAGAGCATCAAACACCTTGATCCCTGCATTGATGGGGTCATACCCCGTCTCTATGACATGGGTGCCCAAAAGCTGGTTGTCTTTTATCAAGGCTGCCTTGGCTGTAATTGAACCAATATCAATACCTGCATAAATCATATGGCTGTTGCTCCTCCATCTACCATAAATGTCTGGCCGGTAACGAGGCACACCTTGATTTTAAGATCAAAATCTTTAAGATAAACGTTCATATCAATTGTTCCTTTGTTTGATGATTTCCATGAAAGCATCAATCCGGGTCTCTACCTGGGATTGTGAAAAGGCTCTGGGGTCAACCATGTCAGCCTCTATCATGAGAACAGGAATATTTGTCTTTTCCCGGACGATTCGCATAATATCCATCTGTCCGAAAGAGTAGGGCTTGCAGGAGCGATTTGAATGCATCACAAGCCCATCAGCATCATAAAATTTTATCATGTCA
>JAHJDU010000635.1 GCA_018812385.1 Pseudomonadota bacterium | reverse complement strand
CTTTGAAAGAAAGAGTATAACAAATATAAAAACTGCACTCAGGGATCTGTCCCAATTTTCAAAAGACGCAGATTATATCCTAGGCCACAATATTATCAATCATGATCTGCCCGTTGCAAAAGACATTTTCCCTGAAGCAGGTTTTTTAACCCTTCCTGTCATTGATACCCTTTTTTTATCCCCCCTTGCCTTTCCTGAAAATCCATATCATAAACTGGTTAAAGATTATAAGCTGGTTAAAAACAGCAAAAATGATCCTATTGCCGACGTCAACCTGGCCCGGGCTGTTTTTGAAGATCAGGTGGCTGCATTCTCTGCATTAAGACAAAGAGAGCCCGGGCTGATAGCTTTTTATGCCTTTGCCTTTGAAACAAATGGTTCTGGTAATGAAAGATTCTGTTTAAAGGGTAATTTCGACCTGTTCCAAAACCTTACCGGAAAAATCCCGGGAAAACAGGAAGCAAAGGCTATATTTCAAGATCTTGCCAGGGGAAAGGTCTGTGAGACAGGCCTTGGCAAGATTTGGGAAACCTTTTCAGGTCATGTTGATAAAAGGTCGATCCTGGCCTATGTTCTTTCCTGGATCATGGTCTCAGGGGGTAATTCAATCATACCCCCCTGGGTAAAGCATGAATTCCCACAGATTTTTGACATCACAAGAAAACTTCGGTATTCATGCGGCGATGAATCCTGCAAGTATTGCAAAGAACACAATGATTCAGAAGGTCTGTTGAAAAAATATTTCGGGTTTGATACCTACAGAGCTCTTGCCGATGGAAGGATGCTTCAAAAAGAAATCATAGATTCAAACCTGAGCGGGAACCCTTTGCTTGGCATTCTTCCCACGGGGGGTGGGAAATCCATCTGCTACCAGATTCCTGCCCTTCACCGGTATGATCGCCTGGGAGAGCTGACCATTGTGATTTCTCCGCTTAAGGCATTGATGAAAGACCAGGTGGATAATTTAAACAGAGTCACGGGTACTGAAACAGCTGCAGCCATCAACGGCAGTCTCACCCTTCCGGAACGTGGGGCCGTGATGGATAGAGTCAGACTTGGTGATATTGGAATTTTATATATTTCCCCGGAGCAGCTGCGCAATTTCAGTGTGGCCCAATTGATTAAATCAAGGGATGCTGGGTTTTTGACGAGGCCCATTGCCTGTCCAAATGGGGGCATGATTTCAGGCCGGATTATCTCCATGTTTCCGAGTTTATTGCAAGTTACACCAGGGCCTGCAACAGGCCTGCCCTTGTGGGTGCGTTTACGGCAACAGCGAAAAAGGATGTTATTGAAGAGATTATCAGCCATTTAAGAGAAAAGCTCTCCATAGATCTTGAAAGTTTTATCGGGGGTGTTCAGCGGGAAAATCTTAATTTCCAGGTATGGCCCGTAGCCCGGAATGAAAAATATGATGTTATAGCCAATTGTATAAAGGAGAGTCTTACAGGGAAAAATGGCGGGGCCATTGTGTATTGTTCAAGCAGGAGGCACACGGAAGAATTAAGCCTTTTTTTAAATGAAAAAGAAATTCATTCTGAAGCGTTTCATGCCGGAAGGAGTGAGCCAGACAAAAGAAATATCCAGGATGCTTTTGTTGAGGGAAAAATCCCTGTGATCTGTGCCACCAATGCCTTTGGTATGGGAATTGACAAAAAGGATATCCGGCTTGTCATCCATGCGGATATTCCGGGTTCCCTTGAAAATTATCTGCAGGAGGCCGGTCGTGCCGGAAGGGATATGGAACCCTCTGACTGCATTTTATTATATGAGCAGGAGGATATAGAGAATCAGTTTTCTTTAAATGCATATTCAAAGCTTTCCATAAAGGACATCAAGAAGATCCTTGGGATATTGACGAAAGGCAGTACAGGTTTATTTCAGCTTTGACAGGCAGACTTGAACAGGACAGCGAGACCAGAATTTCCATCATGGCAGTGGGGGATGATGACCAGAGCATCTATGGGTTTCGAAATGCAAATATAAGATTTATTAAACAATTTAAACAGGATTATGATGCCAAAACCTTTTATATGGTTGAAAATTATAGGTCCTCATATCCGATTATTCAAGCATCGGCATCTTTTATCGCGTTGAATGAAAACCGGATGAAAAAGGATCAATCCTGCCGCATCAACCAAAAAAGAAAAGCCCAGAAACAGATGTATGAAAGTATGGAAAGAGCGGCTCTTATCCAGCTCATTCATGCACCGGATATTGCATCCCAGGCCGTCTTTGTTGCTGAAACCATCAAACAGATACTGAACCAGAATCCTGCAACAAAGCCGGGTGATATTGCCATTGTTTCACGACAGGGAATCTCATACCCTTCCCTTGTCGCAGTGAGAATGGCTTTGGCAAAAGAAAATATAGATTTTTGCTATTCAATTAAAAACAGTGCCGGCTTCCCCATGTTCAGGGTAAGGGAGATACAGGAGTTCGTAAGCTACCTGGACAGGTTCAAAAAAAAGAGTCTCCGCCCGCTTGACCTGAAGCAGGAAATCCTGGCCCGGTTTGATCGGGAAAATACCTGGACAAATCAAATCGAACAGATCCTTGAATCCTGGTGTCAGATCAATAATGATATGGAAATCTCCATTGCCCGGGCAAAAGATTTTGTCCTTGAAACACTCTTAGAAGAAAGACGGGAGCACAAAACCGGGAACGGGGTATTCATGGGAACAGTTCACAGTGTAAAGGGGATGGAGTTTCCTATTGTTTTCATCCTTGACGGGGGATGGAAACATAATGACATAGAGGAGGAACGACGGCTTTTTTATGTAGGCATGACCCGGGCAAAAGAACGTCTTTTTTTGTGCCACGTTAACAATACATCCAATCCCCACATCCGGTCATTAAAAGGCAATTGCTTTATCCATGAAAAAGCAATAATGACCTCTGGAATCAAAGGTTTTTCCGATGATCTGACTGTTTCTACCCTTGGCATGGCAGATATTTACCTCAACTATCCCGGTCTTTTCCCGGACTATCATGAAATCCACAGATATTTGTCAAACCTTGAAACCGGTGCAAAAGTCAGATTGATGGAACAAAAAGACAGGGTTTATATCGTAAATGATACGGATCAAATTATCGCATCCCTTTCAAAAAAAGGGTCGGCACGATGGCTCCCCCATATCCAGAACATATTAAATGCAAGGGTTCTGGGTATTATCAGGCGAAGTCGACAGGAAAATGAGGAAAAAGGCTACAAAAAAGTTAAAATAGAATCATGGGAGTTGCCTGTCGTGGAGATCCTTCATAGAAAATTCATAAAGGATTTCCACCTCTCTTGACTAAGCTCAATAACATGCCTATAAATGAACAGCATACTTACAGGTGGCTTAAGATTACTGACTCAACTTTCGGAGTTGCCAGATTTGAGTGGGTCTGCAAGGACTTAAGGCCGAAAGTTGAGTTGCTGATATATGAATTATTATAAGGAAAACAAAGACCTGTGCAGATCAGGAAATTAAACGATATTGTATTATTGGTGATTCTTTTTATATGCCTGCCCTCTTTACTATGGGGGCAAG
>JAHJDU010000634.1 GCA_018812385.1 Pseudomonadota bacterium | reverse complement strand
TCCTATAAACTGGCTCTGCCGGAAAAAGAGACTGAAAACCTTAAAAAAATGGCCACTGCACAGGCACTTGAAACCATCCGCAACAGAATTGATGAATTTGGTGTGAGTGAGCCTGATATCCGGATACAGGGTGAAAACAGAATCCTGCTGCAGCTGCCTGGCATCAAAGATCCTGAAAGGGCCAAAGATCTTATCGGAAAAACCGCGCAATTGACCTTTCAACTGGTTGATGATGATGCAGATGTCAATTCTGCCATAAATGGAACACCTCCTGTCGGTGATGAACTCCTATATCAGACAAAATATAACGCTGGCTCAAGCATACCAGTCAAAACTGCATTTTTAATCAACAAAAGAATCCTCCTGGATGGCAGCCTGTTAACAAATGCAAGAGTTGGATTTGATCAGTTTCAACAGCCCCAGATTGGCATTGAGTTTAATAGAAAAGGTGCCAGGATTTTTGATCGTATCACCGGGGAAAATATACACAAACGTCTTGCCATAGTACTTGATAAAACGGTTTATTCAGCACCCGTTATCCAGGACAGGATTGCCGGGGGAAAAGCAGTAATAACCGGCAATTTTACTCTGGATGAAGCAAAGGATCTTGCCATTGCACTGAGAGCAGGTTCTTTACCGGCACCGGTCAAAATTATTGAAGAACGCACTGTTGGTCCCACACTTGGTGCAGATTCCATACGAATGGGCCTTATTTCAATGGTGATTGGCGGATTTCTTGTGATTTTGTTTATGATAATCTATTATAAAAATGCCGGCCTCATCGCTGATCTGGCATTAATTGTTAATATTATCCTTATCGGAGGAGGCCTTGCAGCTTTCCAGGCTACTTTAACACTGCCTGGAATTGCAGGTATTATTCTTACTATCGGTATGGCAGTTGATGCCAATGTAATTATTTATGAAAGAATCAGAGAAGAACTTAGAGCAGGAAAGACTGCTCTGGCAGCAGTAAATGCAGGTTTTGACCGAGCAGCTCTGACCATTCTTGATGCAAATGTTACAACCTTGATTGCAGCCCTGGTTTTATACCAGTTTGGTACAGGGCCCATTAAAGGCTTTGCCGTTACCCTTTGTCTTGGTATTATTGCAAGTCTTTTTACAGCATTGATTCTGTCCAAGGGTATTTTTAATTTTGTTTTAAAGAACAAACCATCCAAAAAACTAAGTATATAAAGGAAATAAATAATGCAGCTTATCAAGTCTGATATCAATATAGACTTTATTGGTAAACATAACATTGCATATGCTTTATCAATCATTCTTATTCTCTTGAGCATCGGGTCTCTTATTGTTCATAAAGGGCCTAATTATGGCATTGATTTTGTTGGTGGAACAATCATCCAGATTAAATTTTCAGAACAGGTTCCCGTTGGAAAAATACGGTCTGGTTTATCCAATATAGGCTTTAACGATGCTTCAGTACAGAATTTTGGACATGACCAGGACAATGAGTTCTTAATTCGAACCAGCAACCTGGAAATGACCGATAAAGGCTTGTCACAATCCATTACAGATGCGGTGAAGGCATCAACCGGAATTGCTCCTGAAATCCGGAGGGTGGAAATGGTGGGTCCCCAGGTTGGTAAAGATTTAAGGAAAAAAGCACTTTTGGCCATTTTTTATTCCCTGCTGTTTATCACCATATATATTTCAGGCAGATTCGAGTTAAAATGGGTGCTGTCAGGTGTAACTGCAGGGTCATTAATGACTGCGGTCTATTTTCTATCTGTATTTAATGTAAGTATGATAGTACTTATTACAGCAGCATTAGTTATAACACTGGCATTATTTTGGATTTTACGTCTTAAATATGCAATGGGTGCAATTGTAGCATTACTACACGATGTATTGATAACCGTTGGCATTTTTTCAATCTTGAACCTGGATTTTTCTTTACCTATTATTGCGGCCCTGTTAACCATCATCGGGTACTCATTAAATGATACCATTATTGTTTTTGATCGTATAAGGGAGAATATAAAAGGTGCTAAAACCACGGATTCACTGCCGCTTTTGTTTAATAAAAGTATAAATGAAACCCTTTCAAGAACAATTTTAACATCGACAACCACTTTGATCGTTCTTTTTGCTCTTTACTTTATGGGTGGCGAGATTATTCATAATTTTGCCTTTGCCATGATTATCGGTGTAATTATCGGTACATATTCTTCCATATTTGTGGCCAGCCCCATTGTTCTTCTTGCTCACAAAAGGTAATTTTATGCCTTTTGTGAAAAAATAGGGGATTTTTAGTAAAACCTTTTTCTTTAAATGTATACATCTTTTGAAAAATATTTACCCTGGTTTATACTGAGGGAAATTCCTTTTATAGGGAACACAATGTATAAGAAATTGATTCATCAATTTCAATCTCCTGAAAAGGTTTTAAACGCTTCCGAAACCCAGTTGAAAAAAATTGATAAAATCTCTGCAAAAATAATCAATGGCATCTTGGGTCACAAAGTATTTCAAGACAAAGCAAAAAAAGAATTAGACCTGATTTTAAACAAAAATATAAAAATTGTCACACTGACCGATTCCTCATATCCTGTCTTGTTAAAGCAGATCAATGATCCGCCACTTTTTTTAACTTATCTGGGCGCACTGGACAACAGCTCCCCCTGTATCTCTGTTGTCGGTTCAAGGACTGCAACGGCCTATGGGTTGAGCACATCTGAGAACCTTTCCTATCACCTTGCCAAAAAAGGATTTCAGATTGTCAGCGGACTGGCAAGGGGCATTGATACCAGGGCACATCAAGGTGCTTTACGAGCACAGGGAAAAACAATAGCCGTTTTGGGTTCAGGGCTCAATAAGATATATCCCAGGGAAAATAAACACCTTTTTCATGCTATCGCAGATAAGGGGGCAGTTTTTTCAGAATTTAAAGCTGATACTGAACCTTTTCCATCAAATTTTCCCATTCGCAATCGAATTATTGCAGGATTATCCTGTGGCACCATTATTGTTGAAGCTGCCAAAAGGAGCGGGTCTCTGATCACTGCCCGTCTGGCAGGGGAATATAACCGGGAAGTATTTGCGGTTCCAGGAAGCATACAATCAAAAAAAAGCCAGGGCACGCACTCTCTATTAAAACAAGGCGCAAAGTTGGTGGAGAACGAGATGGATATCATGGATGAGCTCCATCATTTCATTCATTCAAAAAAAATAGATCATTCTACACCTTTACAAAATCATAAAACGCCCCACTATAAATGCTGTAACCCGGCTGGCCCTGAAATTTTAAAATTCATAGGACCCTACCCTGTCCATATCGATGTATTAATAGAAAACAGCGGGATGAACAGCTCGCAAATTACATCCCAATTACTTGACTTGGAACTGGAGGGAAAAGTGAATCGCCATCAAGGCAACTATTATTCTATCTCGGAGGAAAACCATTGACAAAACCCCTCATCATCGTAGAGTCTCCAACAAAAATCAAAACATTGAAAAAATATGTGGGAAACGAATTTAATATTGCTGCCAGTGCCGGCCATATCCGAGATCTTCCAATAAATACCCTTGGTATTGATATTGAAAAAAAATTCAAGGCCAAATATGTCAACATTAAAGACAAATCCAAAATTATTGCAAATTTAAAAAACCTGGCCAAAGATGCCAAAGAGATTTATCTTGCCCCTGACCCTGATCGTGAAGGTGAAGCCATTGCATTCCACATCATGGATATTTTAAAGAAAAAGGACCTGATTTTTCATCGTATTCTTTTCCATGAATTGACAAAAAAAGGCATTCAAGAAGCATTAGCACAACCCCTGAAACCAGACGCGAACAAATATGATGCCCAGCAGGCCAGAAGAAAATTGGACCGCTTGGTGGGTTATCAGATCTCTCCATTATTATGGCAAAAAATCCAGAGAGGATTAAGTGCTGGAAGGGTTCAATCCGTTGCAGTTAAAATTATTTGTGACAGAGAAAGGCATATTTGGCAATTTGTTCCCGAAGAATTCTGGACTATTACGGCCGAGCTTCTTGCCAACTTTCCTCCTAATTTTAATGCCGATCTCATTAAAATTAACAACAAAAAGGCAAAGATTGAGAATCAAACCCAGGCCTCAAGTATTTTAAAAGATCTTGAAAATGCACAATTTGTCATCCATGAAATAAATGCCAAAACCATCAAACGCAATCCTGCCCCCCCTTTTATTACAAGTAAGCTTCAACAGGATGCCATCAATCGCTTAAGATTTTCCGCACGGAAAACCATGATAGTAGCCCAGCAGCTTTATGAAGGCGTTGAGATTGGGACAGGGGGGCCTGAAGGCCTGATCACCTATATGCGTACGGATTCAACCAGAATAGCAGCAGATGCAGCAAATGAAGCACAAAAGTTTATTTCACAGACCATGGGAAATGAGTTTGCTTTAAGCAAACCACGATTCTTTAAAAACAAGAACAAGGTACAAGATGCCCATGAAGCCATTCGACCCACATCTGTCTTCCATTCTCCCAAATTGCTTAAAAATTTTCTGACTCCTGATCAATTTAATCTCTATGATCTGATATGGAAACGGTTTGTTGCATCACAAATGGCACAGGCTATCATTGACCAAAAAACCATTTTGATTCAGGCAACGGATAAATATCTTTTTTCAGTCAGCGGTTCAACAATTCGGTTCCCGGGATTCATGAATCTTTATTCCCAGGATCAAGAGTCCAAAGACAAGGATATTCAAGCTCTGCCCGATGCAAAAGTCGGGACTGCTTTAAAAACTATAGAAATTATCCCTAAACAGCATTTTACAAAACCCCTGCCGCGGTTTTCCGAAGCATCCCTTGTCAAAGAGCTTGAAAAAAACGGTATTGGTAGACCCAGTACTTATGCTTCCATCCTATCCGTGATCCAGGACAAAGGATATGTTGACCTTGTAAAGCGGTATTTTATTCCAAGTGAACTCGGTTTTATTGTAAATGATTTGCTGGCTGCATCTTTTCCAAACATTTTAAATATTTCCTTTACAGCCCAGATGGAAACCAATCTTGATAACGTTGAAACCGGTAATTTGGAAGAAGTCCAATTATTAACAGATTTTTATGCTTCCTTTAAAAAAAGCCTGGAAAAGGCAAGCCACGACATGATCAGTGTAAAAGGGGTTGGGGTTGACACTGATTTAAATTGTCCGTCCTGTGGGAAACAAGTGAATATAAAAATTGGCAAAAATGGACATTTTCTCGCATGTACTGGATATCCTGACTGCTCCTTTACCAGCAATTATCTTCGAGATGAAAAAGGGAACCTTTCAATTGTAGAAAAAATCATTGATAATACCAAAGTCAAAGATTGTATAAAATGTGGCAATTCCATGATTCAAAAAGAAGGCCGCTTTGGCCTGTTCCTGGCCTGCACCGGATACCCTGAGTGTAAGCATACTGAATCTGTCAATGGTGAACAAAACGGTAAAAATATCGGTGTGAACTGTCCGCAAACCGATTGCTCAGGAACGATTCTAGAGAGAAAGTCAAAAAGAGGTAAAATATTTTTTGGCTGCTCAAATTATCCAAACTGTACCTTTGCATCCTGGGATAAGCCCGTTGACAAATCATGCCCTGATTGCAACTCTGTCTATCTTGTTGAAAAAGAAACCAAAAGGGATGGAAAATCTTTAAAATGTCCTGAAAAGGATTGTGGGTTTAAAGAACATCAATAAAAATGCTGTATTATTCATTCACCCTTTCTACATATTCCCGGGTTCTGGTATCAATTTTTACCATTTGACCCGGGTCAATAAAAGGAGGGACCTGGACCTCAAATCCTGTTTCAAGTATGGCAGGTTTTGTGCTTCCTGTTGCTGTATCACCTTTTGCCCAGGGTTCTGATTCGATCACTTCCAAGTGGACAAAATTCGGCAATGTAACACCAATGGGAAGGCCATTATATAATAGAACTATACAAATGGTATTGTCCTTTAACAGATCTATTGCGTCTCCCAATTGATCTTTTGTCAAAAAATGCTGCTCATAATTGGATGTATTCATAAAACAGCAATTGTCTTTATCCGAGTAAAGATATTCCATTTCCTGTTCTTCAAGATCAGCTCTTTTAAATTTGTCACCGGATCGATAGGTTCGTTCATACTGAGTACCTGTGATCATATTCTTTAATTTTCATTTATATAAAGATTGCCCTTTTCCGGGTTTTTTGAATTCAAAACTTATAATGACATAGGGCTCACCATCTATTTCAAACTTTAAACCCTTTCTTAAATCACTTG
>JAHJDU010000633.1 GCA_018812385.1 Pseudomonadota bacterium | reverse complement strand
CCCAGAAACACCACCGCCTATGCCTTTGTCCGAATCATTAATCCTGACGGACGGGAAGTTGAGGCCTGCGGAAATGCCACCCGGTGCATTGGGTGGCTGCTGCTAAAAGAATCCAATCAGCAAGAAATCCAAATCCAAACCCTTGGCGGCTTGCTGACCTGTTCCCTTGCCGGTGAAAACCAGGTGAGTGTGGAAATGGGAAAAATCAAGACCCGTTGGCAGGATATCCCTTTGTCCCAGGAGAGGGATACCTTGCATCTTAATATCGGGGTGGGTCCTCTAAAGGACCCGGTGGGGATGAATATCGGTAATCCCCATGCAGTTTTTTTTGTGGAAGATCTGGATGCCATTGATTTGCCAAAATATGGAAAAACGCTCCAGACCCATCCGCTTTTTCCGCAACAGGCAAACATTGGGGTTGCCCAGCTTATCAATTCAAACACCCTTAAACTTTCCGTGTGGGAACGTCCCGGCACCTTGACAACCGCTTGTGGCACCGGGGCGTGTGTGGCAGTTGCAGCCGCCCATAGAAGGGGGTTGACCCAAGAAAAACGCATGACAGTGATCATGCCGGCAGGGTCTGTGGAGATTGAACTTAAAGAGGAGAATATTGCCGTCATGACAGGACCGGTAGCCGTCTGTTATGTGGGGCATCTGTTATAGTTTTATCATCAAGTGAATCAACAAAATTGTTCATAATTAAATTTAAGGAGTAAGGATAGATGAATGCAAAGGAAAGAATGGAAGCCGCGATTAATTTAAAGCCTGTAGACAAGGCGCCCAATGCGCCATTTACGGAAGCACCGGTTTGCAAGTATTTTGGATCAACTTTCAAAGCTTCCCTTCTTGAAGGCCCGGAAATGCTCAAAGCCCATATGAAAAGTTTAGAAGAATTTAAATTTGACTGGGTGATGCTGGGAATGGGTCTTATCGGTGGTATTATTCCCGAAGCCCTGGATTGTCAGGTGAGCTACCCGGAAGATGTGTTCCCTATTATTCAAAAGACCAGCGTGTTTTCAATGGCAGATGTAGAGCGTATTGCCCGGAAGACTATGTTTACAAAACGGATGGACAGTTTTCTGGAAGGGATCAGGTTACTGAAACAAGAGCTAAAGGATGAAGTGCCCATTGCCTGTGAATATATTTCTCCGTTTACCATTGCAACACGATTGAGAGGGACAAATGAAATCATGACGGACATGTATGAAAATCCTGAGCTTGTACGTGCCCTTCAGGAAGCGATTGTACCTTTGGATATTGCCGTGGGCAAAGCCTTGATTGATGCCGGAGTGGAATATATTTTCTATGGGGCTGACATGGAATGTCCCATCCTTCTGTCACCGAAACATTATAAAGAGTTTGTGCATGAACCCACCACCAGGGTGTGTAATGAATTGTCCCGTCTGGGAGCAAAAGTGCTTCCCCACATGTGCGGAGATATCGTAAAGACCGGTATTGTGGATCTGCTTTTGGAAATGGATATTCACGGTATCATGCCGGGTAATCTTACCCAGGAAAAAGTTCTGGACATCCGGGAATTAAAGGAAAAAGTCAAGGATCGCATCTGTATTTTTGACAATATCAATCCCAATGGACCCTTGCTGATCGGCAAACCTGAAGAAGTGGCACAGACAACCCTGGCACACCTTGAAAGAGCAAAAGGGATGACCGGGTATATTTTTTCAACGGCAGGAACATCATCCCCCTTCACGCCCAAGGAAAACTATCTGGCCATGGACAGGGAAGTGATCAATTTCCAATGGAATTAGAAAGTAACAATTTAATGGTTATAAATAACATGATCCAAAAATAGATACTAGATTAACAAGGAGTTAGGGAAAATGACTATAACAGATATTTTAAATGCAGTAGTCGCATTTGATAGACAAGCAGTGGTTGAAAATGTAAAAGCCTCTATCAACAGCGGAGTTCCCATTGATGATATTTTAAACAAGGGCCTCATTGAAGCCATGGATGTGATAGGTGCCAAATTTTCCAGCGGGGAAGTTTTTGTTCCTGAAATGCTTCAGGCGGCAAAAGCGATGCAGGCGGGATTGGCGGTTCTAAAAC
This sequence comes from Pseudomonadota bacterium, assembly GCA_018812385.1. Taxonomy (GTDB): domain Bacteria; phylum Desulfobacterota; class Desulfobacteria; order Desulfobacterales; family Desulfobacteraceae; genus Desulfobacula. The sequence continues at coordinate 5,022 of JAHJDU010000633.1, read as the reverse complement.
CTCATCTGACAGGCGATGCCTTGATGGAAAAAGGTACGGTTGTCATTGGCACGGTAAAAGGTGACCTGCATGATATTGGCAAAAATCTTGTGTCCATGATGGTAGAAGGTGCCGGATTTAATGTTATTGATCTCGGGGTTGATGTGGATACGGATAAATTTGTAAGCGCGGCAAAGATCCATAATGCCGACGTGGTTTGTCTGTCTGCACTTCTGACAACCACCATGCCGTCAATGGCCAAAACAGTCAAAGCCATTAAAGAAGCGGGCCTGAAAGCAAAAACCATTATTGGCGGTGCACCGGTAACAGATGCCTATGCCCGGCAGATTGGTGCCGATGGCTTCAGTAATAATGCACCCGGAGCAGTTGAACTGATCCGCAAACTGATCGCTGCGTGACCAGTGGGTAAAAGAAGGATTAGACGATATGAACCGTGTACTTTTTAACTTTGATCGGGAAGTGCTGGACCAAATCCATAACTATTCCCTGGAACTTTTAAATGAAACCGGTATCCGGTTTCCAAACAGGGAAGCGCTTGAAATTTTTAAACGTCATGGATTGAAAACAGACGGAAAGATGGTATTTTTTAAGCAAAAGGACATAGAAAAATCCCTTGAAACCGTACCAAAAACATTTAAACTGCATGCCAGAAACGAGGATAACAGTTTTGTGATAGGTGATGACAGTTATAGAATGGCTCCTGGTTACGGCCCTCCTTTCATTATAGAAAAATCCGGTGAAATGCGGCATGCAGTACTGGATGATACAAAAAAGTTCTGTAAACTTGTACAGACATCCAAAGCGCTGGATTTTAACAGTTCCATCGTGGCTCAGCCAAATGATGTGCCGGCTGAAACCGCCCATCTTGATATGCTGCTGTCAACAATGTTGCTTACTGATAAGCCCCTGATGGGGAGCACTTCTTCCAAAAGCTGTGCCCGGGATTCATTGGAAATGGCCGAAATGGTATGGGGAAAAATAGATAAGCCGGTCATGATCAACCTTGTGGATTCCTTATCTCCTTTACAATATGCCCAAGAAATGGTGGATGCGCTTTTGGTATATGCCAAGGCGAAACAACCCCTGATCATTCATTCCTCATGTTCATTAGGGACTTCGGGACCCATAACCATTGCAGGTTCCCTTGTCCTCTCAAATGCTTGTACACTTGCCGGAATCTGCCTTACCCAGCTGGTAAATCCAGGTACTCCCATCGTTTATGGCCTTGGCGGCAGTCCGACTGATATGAGAACCGGTGGATATATCAATGCTTCTCCTGAAGATGCCAAACATACCGCTATTGTTGCCGCCCTCGGACGGTATTATCATATCCCGTGCAGAAGCCAGGGAGCTTTGACCGAATCTTTTGGCCTGGATTATCAGGCAGGTATGGAATCCTCAATGATGCTGACAACAGCCGCCCTTAGCGGAGTTCACGTCAGTCTTCATGCCTGCGGTACCTATGGCTCAATGCTGGCCATGAGTTTTGAAAAGTTTTTGGCAGACGAAGACCTTTGCCGTGTAATCAAAACACTAATGAAGCCTGTTGAATTAAGTGAGGATGCTTTTGCAATGGATTTAATAAAAAAACTTGGAACTTCCGGCGCCTATCTTCTTGAATCCCATACTGCCAAACGTTGCAGAAGTGAATTTTTCATTCCGGATTTGAATATTCGAACCATCCATTCAAAATGGTTGAAAATGGAACATAGACAGATGGACCAAAGAGCATCACAATTGCTTGAAAAAAGGCTTTCAGCTTATGAAAAACCTGATATTGATCCATCAATTGAAAAAGATTTAATCAGATATGTTGAAAATAAAAAACAATAATTCCATTTAAAGGATAATGCTATGTTTACAGTTATTGGAGAAAGAATCAATACCACCTTACTGTTGATTATCAGAAAAAAGTATCAGCTCAATTAGGCCAAATACAATTGCGGATAGTTCTAAATCCTTTGTATCAATAGTTTGTTGAGGTTATGAATATACCGGCAATGCCGGTATATTCATAACAAAAGTCAAAGAGGTTATTATTGTCTGCTTACCTTTCCAATGGCAATATCCAGGGTCTCCAGCATGAAGTCCACATCTTTTTCATTGATGCACATGGGTGGTTTTATCCTCAGGGTATTTCCATTATATCCGCCTTTACCAACCAGAAGCCCAAGATCCTTTAAGGTTTCAAAAACCTCAACACATTCCTGGGAGGCTGGTTCCTTTGTCTGTCTGTCCTTGACAAATTCAACCCCGGTCATAAGCCCGCTTCCCCTGATATCGCCTATGAGCTCGTATTTGTCCATTAAGCGGTGATATCCATTGAAAAGCCGGTTCCCCATGTTAAGACAGTTTTCCTGGAGACGGTCCTTGTCTATGAGTTCCAGAACTGCCTTGCCAATGGCGCAGGAAACAGGATTGCCTCCAAAGGTGTTGAAATGGATTCTTTCAGTGAGTTTGGCAGCGATTTTGGGAGTGGTCACCACTGCAGCCAGAGGAGCACCGTTTCCAATGCTTTTGGCCATGGTCACGATATCCGGCATCACTCCCTGGTATTCAAAGCCCCAGTAATGGGTTCCCAAACGGCCGAAACCGGTCTGAACCTCGTCAGCGATACAGACCCCGCCGGCATCCCGGGTATACTGGTATGCCTTATCAAGATATCCTTTGGGCAGGACCACAGTTCCTCCCACCCCTTGAATTGGTTCGGCAAAAAATCCTGCCACACGTCCCGGGGTGGTATGATCAATAACACTTTTTACATCTGCCGCATATTTTATGCCGGCATCGGGATCATCATACCCGTAGATACCACGGTAGCAATCAGGGAGAATCGTATGACGAACTCCTGAACCCTGATGGATATTGTATTTCCATGTGGAATGGGCAGTAAGGCCCATGGTGCTCTGGCTGCCGCCGTGATAGCCGTTTCTCAAGGCGATGATATCATGGTTCCCCGTATAGATTCTTGCCATGAGCATGGCAAGGTCATTGGCCTCGGAGCCGGAGTTCACAAAATAGCAGACCTCAAGATCGCCGGGCAGGCGCTGGGCCAGCATTTCCCCGTATTCCGCAATAATCGGGTTCAGGTATATGGACGGGTTATGGACCAGGGTCTTGTATTGTTCAGCGACAATTTCGGCAATATAGGGGTGGCTGTGACCCACACTGACGGTGACAATGCCGCCTATGCCGTCCAGATACCGTTTTCCTTTTTCATCGTAAAGGTATTGCATGGAGCCTTCCACAATCATGATCGGCTTTTTGTAAAAGGTCAGTAAGGAGGGTGTTAAATAGCGTTTCCGCAATGCCATTACCTCGTCATAGGAAGGGCCTGTATAGGGCCTGGGCTGATGGTTATAGCCCGGCAGTTCAGGTAATTTAATCTCTTGATTCATAAAAATTCCTCTTTTAATTGTCTGGCAGCCTTTTTTCAGATGCCGGAAAGTTTTTTGGTATGGGCTGTCCTTTTTTTTCCAGCCACTTTCAATGCCAGGGAAACTTCGGGAAGTGCCTTGATCTTTACTGCCCCTTCCGTATAATAGGCAATTGCCCGGGCTTCCATTTTTTGAGAATAGTCCAGGATCTGGGCACGCCCCATCTTCTTGTCGTCCCCGGCTTCAAGCACAAAGGGCTCCCTGAAAAAATCACTGAGCGGTTCAAGGATCATTTCTGTTACATTTTCTCTTCTGGTTCGCAGGATATGAGCGATATTTTTTTTACCATCCTTTGCAAATTCCTGGAACAGGTCGGAAAGATCTTTCATTTCCGGATTGGTCGCAACGGATTCATAAAATGCCATGTCCTGTTTTTCCATTTTTTCTGCAAAATTCAATAACCCGCCAAAGCTTGTGATGGGCATAAACGTCTTCCTCCATTTAAATTTGTGTACTTAAAACCAGCGCTCTATCACTACCTTGGTGTCTGTGAAAAAGTGGAATATTTCCTGGCCATGGGCTTTGATATCACCAAACATAGAGTTGCCTGATCCGCCAAAGGGGAAAAAGCTCATGGGAGCGGCAATGCCGATATTGATTCCCACCATGCTGGGCAGGGCCTCATACTTGAATTTTCTGGCTGCAGCGCCGGAATCAGTATACAGGCATGCGGCATTGGCAAAATCCCTGGTATTGACCAGTTGAATCAGTTCTTCTATAGTTTTGCATCTGACCACGCAGACCACGGGGCCAAAGATCTCTTCTCTGGCAATGGTCATATCAGGTGTTACATTATCAAATATGGTGGGCCCGACAAAGTATCCATCAGGATATCCCTCTACCTTGCAGTCACGGCCGTCCAACACCAGGGTGGCACCTTCTTCAATACCTTTTTCAATATAGCCCAGAACCCGGTCAAGATGAATCTTGCCGGCCATAGGGCCCATACCTGTCTGGTCGCTGAGGCCGTCTCCTACTTTTATTTTTTTGGCTATGGCCAAAAATTTATCCACCAGCTGATCGGCAATATTTCCAACAGGTGCCAGGATGGAACCGGCCAGACATCTCTGACCTGCTACTCCGTAAAAAGAAGTGACCAGAGAAGGCAAACCAGCATCAAGGTTAGCATCAGGCATGATTCCCACTACATTTTTGGCCCCGCCCAGAGCCTGCACACGTTTGCCTGTCTCTCCACAGCGTTTATAGATGTATTTGGCCGTGGCCGTAGAACCCACAAAGGATACACCCTGGATATCCTTGTGATCCAGTATGGCATTGACCACATCTTTGGAGCCATGGACCATATTTACCACTCCGTCGGGCAGTCCCACTTCATCCAGGCATTCAAATATCTTTGTCTGGGTCATGGGTACCTGTTCCGAGGGTTTCAGGACGTATGTGTTTCCGCTGACAATGGCGTAGGGAAGAAACCACCAGGGCACCATGGCCGGGAAATTATAAGGGACAATCCCGGCAAATACGCCCATGGGCTGGCGATGGCCGGCACAGTCTATTCCCGTGGCAATATCTTCCAGGGTATATCCGGACATCAGCGTGGTTGCGGCCGTGGCATGCTCCACAAGAT
>JAHJDU010000632.1 GCA_018812385.1 Pseudomonadota bacterium | reverse complement strand
CTGGATCATCATCAGCCTGGATACAACTGATCCGGACAACATAAAGCTTGTTGAAAAACTGCCGGACTACAGCACGGCTGATTTTGCCGATAAAATGCCTGAAAGAATCCTGTGTGAAAACGTAACTAAGTTTGAAGTTACCCGGGGCAGTATTGATGAAAAACTTCATCATCTGGTTAAAATTGAACTTGCTCTTGGTAGCGGAATCAATCAAATATCCTTTACAACAAGGGCCATTGCAGGAAAATTGCTTATATTATGATGCAGACAAAAAAATATCCCATTGCCTTTGATATCGGGTTCCATGATATCCATGCCCTCCAGCTTGGAAAAAGCCGGGACAGATTCAGTATACAATCCATGTTCCATCAAAAACTGGAAAAGGATTTGACGGATATCAAACAAAGCAGCCCGGATTTGATCGAGGCATTGAAAATCATAAAAAAACAGGGCCGGTTCAAAGGCAATAGGGCCGTTATCCATATCCCGGCCCACAAGGTGTTTTCATTTCCCATTGAATTTGTATTAAACAAAGATGAAACCATGGAGGAAGCCATCATTCGGGAGGTTGAGCAGAACCTTCCCTATCCCCTGGAAGAGGCCGTGATTGATTACCCGTCCATGACAAGCTCAATCCCCAAAAAGCCTCAAAAAGTGATTATTGTTTCCGTCCATAGAAGCGATGTTGAAGAAATTCTCATGGTATTTAAAAAAGCGGGCTTCAGGCCAGATGCCCTGGATTTCAGGCCTGTTTCCTCTATACGCCTTCATCAATACCTTGCCCAGGTTTCTGACGATCCTTCTGTTATCTGTTATGTGGGGCGGGAAGAGTCCAGTGTCCAGATTTTCAATAACGACCGGATCCTGGCAATGAATAAATTTCCCTGGGGTCTTGACAGGGTTATCGAGAAATTGAATGTCAATCTAGGGTTCAAGGAAACAACGGCCAATGCCCGGGATCTGCTGAAGCAGCACGGCATCAGGGTAAACACTTCTGCAAAAACAATAAAGGCTGCCCAGCCCCCTGATGATCCCTATGACTCCAATATCGGTCCAGTTGTTTCCAGGATTATTACCCCTACCATTGAAGAACTGGTATTTGAGTTTCACAAAATCCTTGGGTATATCCGGAATAAAGAGGGGATTCACAAGATCAATGATATTTCTTTTTATGGTGCTGCATCCATGATTACAGGTCTTGATCACTATATCCAGAATCGGATGAATATCCCTGCAAAAACCATCAACATCCTGGATCATTTTGATATTAAACCTGATCTTTCGGCTATGGTTTCCAATGACATCACGCCCTTTGCCGCAGCCCTGGGTCTTGCCATGAGGGAGATTTCATGGCTCTAAGACAGATCAACATGATTCCGGGAAATATTCTGGCAAGAACAGACCTTGTCAGGCATTTATGGTTCTGGGGCAAAGGCCTTGTGTTTATCCTGCTTTTATTTGTGATGTTTTATCTTGCCCAGGCCAGCAGATTTGCTTTGCAGCAAAAAGCCCAGCATTCAGATGCTTCCATGAAGGTGATTGTTACAAATAAAATTGAGCAGGCCTTAAAAAAGGCAGATGGTATCAATATGCAGATGCAGGATCTCAAGCTGAAAGCCGGACTGCTTGCCACCCTGACAAACCAGCAGCTTTATTATGACATCCTTGCTGTTTTTGCCCATGCCTTTAATGATGCCACATGGATTGATCATCTTTCCATTCAGAGGGGAAATGAGAAAGACACGGACAGGTCAAATCTTATGGTTGATGGATTTTCCCTGACCCACAATACCCTGGGCGCTTTTTTAGAATCCCTTTCAGGCAATAACAGGATCCAGGATGTGGTGCTGGTTTATGCAAAAAAACAAGAACAAAAGTCCCCGGACCTGGATGTTGCAAGTCTTATCCAATTTAAACTGACCTGCTCCATCATAAAGGGACCCTTAAAATGAACCTGAATATGAGAGTCGTGGATATGGCCTGTATTATTCTCCTGGTGGTGACTGTGGCAGCCGGGGGATTTTTTCTTCAACAAAACTTTTCACGTCATTCATCCCAGGTAAAACTTGAAAAAGAACAATTATCAGCTCAGAAAAACAGCCTGAACCTTGCCGTTGCAAAACTTGCACAGCTTGAGTCACAATTCAGGGAACAGGAAGACCGGGTCCTTGAACTGAACAAAAGGGTTCCCAAAGCCCCGGGGATGGGTGACCTTTTAAGCCAGCTTCATGGCCTGGTAAAACAAAGAAACATAACCCTCATTAATTTTAATCATAAACCTGCCCAGGGGTTTGAACGGTACAAACTTATCCCTGTTCAGATTGTTGTGAATGGTGATTTTTTAAATATTTACAGGTTGATCCATGACCTGGAAACCTTGAACCGGGTTTTGATTTTTGAAAAAATCATGATCAAAAAACAGGAAGGAAAAAATCTGTGCCAGGCAACTTTTATGGCCAGTGTATTTCAGCAGTGATGGAAAAAGGGGATACAAAGGAGCTTCATGACAGATAAGAAAAAGACCATAAAAACCATTGCTCTGGTATTGATAGCCATTGTTTTCCTTTTCATGTTCTACAATACTTTTTTTAAGACAAAAAAAAATTCCGGGAAGACTGCATTAAAAATCCAACCCCCAACAGCTACGGCTGTTCTGCCTCAAAGGACTGCACCAACGCAGACAGAGACTGTCACTATTCCGGTTTCCGGGTCTGATCCTGCCGGAAATATTGCCTTTTCTGTCCAGCCGTTTAAATCAATCATCCCCAATATATTTGAGTCGCCTGACAGCGTTAAACCCGTTCCAAAAAAGGAAAATGAAACGCCCATATCTGATGCAGTAAAAAAGCTTGTCAAAATAATGGAACCTCCCATATCTGATGCAGCAAAAAAGATTGTCAAGATAATGGAACCACTGCCCCTGTCTGAGCAGGAAAAAAGCAGCATCAGCCAGAACCTTGATTTTAAAGGATCCATCCTCAGCAGCAAAAGCGCTGTCGCCATCATTAATGATGAATTCATCCATGTGGGGGACAGTGTCAATGGATATAAAGTCGCATCCATTTCCGAACAGCAGGTCTTCATCGACACTGGACGCGGCATGATAATACTGGAGATTATGACGTATGAATAAAAAACTATTTTTATCCCTTTTCTTTGTTTTACTGGTTATCGTCTTTACCGGCCCGGCCTTTGCCAAAGAAAAAGCACCTGGGCCGGGCCGGCAGATAAAACCGATAAATGAACAGCTGATTACGCTGAATTACCGGGATATGGATATCAGACATGCGTTTTCTGCCCTTGCCATGGAATTTAAACTCAATATTGTCATGAGCCGCGATATTCAGGGCACCATTACCCTGCATCTGTTCGGGCTTACCCTTGAAGATGCCATGTCCACAATTGCCATGGCCGGAGGGTTTGACTACAAAAAAGCCGAAGGCCTGTACTATATTTACAAGGCAACGGAAAAAGAAAAAACCCCTGTGCCCGTGCCTGTTGAAACACAGATGAAGGTATTTAATGCCAGCTTTGTTGATGTTGCCACTGCAAAAGCAACCCTGGATGCCGTTCCCGGCTTAAATCCCGTAGAGGTCCATGCGTCCACCAAAACCATTGTTGTCAATGATACCCTGGATAATATTAAAAAAATTGAAAAGATCCTGTCTTTTATGGATGCTGTCCCCAAACAGGTCTTGATTGAAGCAAAAATTCTCAAGGTGACCCTGAATGATGATATGACCTTTGGCGTGGACTGGAAAGCCATCATGACAGACGGTATTATCCAGACCAGCGGACTGAGCACTGCTGTACTGCCCGGCACAACCTCAGGTACTGAGTTTGTCACCGGCCCAAGTACATCTCCGGCATCAGGATCACGCGGCACTTTTGCCAATTTTGTTGCCGGTATAGGAAGCACAAGCCAGATTGCCCTGGCCATTGATGCCTTAAAATCCAAAACAGATGTTGATACTGTGGCCACCCCTAAAGTCCTTGCCATCCACGGCAAAGAGGCAAAGGTTATGGTGGGCGGCCAGCAGGGGTATAAGGTCAACACCACAATTGATGGGGTCACCACTGAAAGCGTTGAATTTATCGATACTGGCACCATTCTTGAAATTACCCCCTATATTGATGACCAGGAGAATATTCTGCTCAATGTCAAGCCGGCCATCAATTCAGCCAACGTTAGTTCCGGAACTCCCGTGGTTACCTCCACGGCTGTTGCCACATGGCTTTTGACAAAGGATGGAGAAACAGTTTTTATTGCAGGATTGATAGAAAGTACAGATACAAAAAGAAAATATGGCATTCCCATCCTGGGTGATCTTCCCATCCTGAGTTACTTGTTCAGCCGGACAGAGGATATTAAAGAAAAAAAAGAGCTGGTGATTCTGATCACGGCAAAAATCATCAGAAACAATCTGCCGCCTTCTCCAAAACCATAGTCTTTTTGGGGCGTGATGCTTAAGAACCAGAAAGGTTTTCTCCTCATCAGTATCATTTTCATCATGCTGCTGATGGCCGTCAGCATATTCTCCATCAATTATTATTCCGTAACCCAGATTCGGATGGCATCCAACCAGATCGATTCTGTCCAGACAGGCTATGATCTTAATGCTATTATCGAACAATCTGTCTGGAAACTGACAGACAATCTTTTCTGGCGCACGGTTGTGGCCGGGGAAGATTACACCTTTAACGGCACCACCTACACCCGCATTGCCCGCAATGCAAACACTGCTCCCTTCAATTATCCTTCCGATTTCGACGATGCCGTCACTATTCAGGTGACTCCCAAAGGCGCATCCCAATCCCTTCAACGATCTTTTCGATATTATGCTAAAAAACTGGTTGGCATCGACATTGAGATAGAAGACCCCCGGGGAATGTATAAGGATTCTTCAGGCAATCTGTTTATCGCCGATGCAAAGCGTCACAAAATCTATAGAGTGGATGTATCCGGGGATATAACAACCTTTGCCGGTACGGGTGCTGCCGGGAATTCAGGAGACGGTGGCCTTGCAACCCTTGCCCGGCTCAACGAACCTCGTGATGTTTATAAGTCCAGTACAGGTAGTGTCTATATTGCTGATGCAAAGAATCACAAAATCCGGAAGGTGGATGCATCCGGGAATATATCAACCTTTGCCGGCACGGGTACTGCCGGGGATTCAGGAGACGGGGGGCCTGCAACCCTTGCCCGGCTGAATGAACCCAGCAGTATAGCCAAGGGTTTTAATTTGTATATTGCAGACACAAAGAATCACAAAATTCGGATGGTGGATGCATCCGGGAATATATCCACGGTTGCCGGCACGGGTGCTGCCGGGTATTCAGGGGACAACGATCCTGCAATCAATGCCCAGCTCAACGAACCCCTTGGCATCTATATAGGTATTCTGTATCTGTATATTGCAGATTCGAAAAATCACAGAATCCGCGCTTTTAAGTTTGTTAACTCAAAGATATACACAGCTGCGGGAACGGGGGTTGGGGGGTATTCCGGAGACGGGGGTCCTGCAGTCGATGCCAATCTCAATGAACCCAGTGATATTTATTTTGATTCATCAGAGTACCTTTTTATTGCAGACACAAAGAATCACGCGATTCGGCAGGTTACCAACTATAATGTAATATCCACGGTTGCCGGCACGGGTGATGCCGGGGATTCAGGAGACGGGGCCCCTGCAACCCTTGCCAAACTTAACGAACCCAGAGGTATTTTAAAAGACGCTTCAAATGACCTTTATATCGCAGACACACGAAATCATAAAATCCGGCGGGTGGATTTCGGGGATATCTCAACCTTTATCGGCGGTATTGGTGACGGTGACGGGGGAGCGGCACTGCTTGCCAGACTGGACGAACCCAATGGTATATTCAAGGATGCTTCAGAAAATCTTTATATCGCAGATACCATGCATCATAGAATTAGGATGGTGGATACCTCCGGGAACATATCAACCGTTGCAGGTACGGGAGAACCGGGGAATGTCGGCAATGAAGGGGATCTGGCAACGGCTGTCGAATTGAATGAACCCCGAGGGATATTCAAGGATTCATCCGGCAATCTTTATATTGCAGACACAAAGAATCATAAAATCCGGCGGGTGGATACATCCGGGAACATATGGACGTTTGCCGGCACTGGAGTAGCAGGACATGCCGGCAACGAGGGGGATCTGGCAACGGCTGTCGAACTGAATGAACCCAGAGGAATATTTAAGGATGCTTCAGGCAATCTTTATATCGCAGATACAAAGAATCATAAAATCCGGCGGGTGGATACATCTGGGAACATATGGACGGTGGCCGGCACGGGTGATGCCGGGAATACCGGAGATGGGGGAGCGGCAACGTCAGCGAAGCTCAACAAACCCTATGGCATTTTTAGGGATACGTCCGGCATCTTTTATATCGCAGACACAAATAATCATAAAATACGGATGGTGGATACTTCCGGGAACATATCAACTGTGGTCGGCACGGGGAGTTCAGGCGATACTGGGGACGGTAATCTGGCGACCCTTGCCACACTAAAAGCTCCTGTGGATGTCTTTGTGGATCATAACCAAAATATTTTTATTGTGGACCTGGACTCTAAAAGGATCCGGGTGGTGAATGCCCCAACGGTGAATGATCCAGTTAGGAAGATCTATACACTTGTCGGTACAGGGGCTTCCGGAGATGGCACGGACTTGCCGGCTGTGGATATAACATTAAAAGATCCGGGCGGTATAACCATGGCATCCTCCTCCTATGGAAACAAAAGGATATACATCAGTGACTCGGGGAATCATAAAATTAAAGTTCTTTTGCTAAAGACTGTTTACGGGCTTTAAGCGGCCGAATGCGCATACCCCTTGGGACAGGATGGCAAAGAGTTTGGGCCTGGTTCGGACATCGCTTTTTTATCATTTGGCGGAAATGCCAGTATTGGCATTTCCGCCAAATAGCAGAAGACCTTTGAACAAGACAAATCTGATAATCCATTAACCCAATATCCATTAATCCATTAACCCAGAACCGTGCATCAGAAATTATCGGAAATGCCAATATTTGCAATATCGATAATTAATTAAAATTATTTTACCACAAAGCGATCAAAATTGTCAGACTTACTTTAGGCCATGATTTAGTTGCACCGGATATATTACCCTTTGAGATTGGAAATGCTTTATCAGCAATGCTTAAAAGACGTAGGCTTGAGCCTGATAAACTGCTATCTGTTTGGGATGCTACACAGCAAATACCTGTTGATTTGCGTAACGTTGATATTCGTGAAGCACTGAAAATAGCATCTCAATTTAATATCTATGCATATGATGCATATTTTTTAGTGTGTGCCATTTCTTTACACAGCCCATTAATTACTCTTGACCGACGGATGAATGAAGTCGCTCAGAGTTTAGGGATTCATATTATGGAGGTAACCTGATGAAAGTCTATACATATTCAGAAGCCCGTCAAAAATTTTCTATGGTTCTCGACATTGCCCGATTTGAAGATGTTATTATTAAGCGCCGAGGCGTTTAAAAAATCTTTAGCTTTTCGAAAGGCCCTGCACTTACCAATGTTTGTGTAAGCCCCGCAACCGCTCAACTCAACCTTTGTGCCCCCAGATAGAGATGTCCTCGCATAAATGGGAGGTCGAAAAAAGTACAGATGAAAAGCAGACAGGAAGATAAAAGATCAATGATGAGCAACCCGATCCAATTCTTCACGGATTACCTGTATTATATGTACGTGTCAATAGTCTTGTTTGGTTTTACACTTAACCTCTCAATAAATAAATCAAAGCTCTTTTTCCTATCATTTGCCGAAAATGCCAGTATTGGCATATTCGGCAAATAGCAGAAGACCTTTGAACAAGGCAAGCCTGACAATCCATTAACTCAATATCCATTAATCCATTAACCCAAAACAGTGCATCAGAAATTGTCGGAAATACCAATATTGGCAATATCGACACTTTGCTCTCCTGTGGCCATGAATCGTTCAATGAAAGCAGAAGAGAATATTGATAAATTGAATAAAATTGAATATCTTTTAGACAATTAATATTCAGAGGGGGGGGGGTAATATTATGAAAACATTAACAATGAGAGTTGATGATTCAATTTATCAGATAATTAAGGCTGCTACAATTCTCAACAAAGTCAAACTTTTTGAGAGATAGGGCAATGGCCTTTTAAGATGGAATTTGGAGATGAAACTTTATGGAGGGTACAATGAAAAAAATTTCTAAATGGATATTCATTAAAAGACCAATAAAGATGAATAT
>JAHJDU010000631.1 GCA_018812385.1 Pseudomonadota bacterium | reverse complement strand
TGTTTCACAGGCAAGCATACTGCCTCCGATAACAGCGACCTTCTGGTTTTTCAGCGGGACTTCCCCACGAAGAACATCCCAGGCAAGCACAATGGTGTTGGTATCGTTACCGGGTATGTCGGATTGTTTGGGGATGGCACCTGTTGCCATGATAATTTCATCAGGGTTCTCAGCGGCAATTAGTTCTTGTGTGACTTCAACACTAAACTTGATGTCCACGCCTAGTTTTTTAATCTGATTTGCAAGATAGTCCCGCAGCCAGAGCATTCTCTGCTTTCCGGGAGGCTTTGATGCCAGCAGGAGCTGGCCGCCAAGGGCATTACCCTTCTCATATAAGGTCACAAAGTGGCCTCTCAGGGATGCCACCCGTGCTGCTTCCATACCGGCCGGACCGCCGCCGATAACCATGACTTTCTTTTTTTCAAGAGCCAGTTCAATGTCGGTCCAGTCTTTTTCCCGGCCAAAAACTGCATTGACGGCACAGCTCTGGGGATAATTAAAGGCCCCTCCTCTGATGTACAGACACTCTCCGCATGACAGGCATTTTCTGATGTCATCCACTTTGCCCTGGGCTGCTTTTTGGGGCCATTGAGGATCAGCCAGAAGGGGTCTTGCTATTCCAAGGAAATCAGCTACCCCGTCAGAGACAATTTTCTCACTTACGTCCGGGTTTCGATATCCACCGGCAACAATAATAGGAATTTTTACCGCTTTTTTAATGGCTTCAAAAAGCGGCCGTTTAAAATCTTCTTCCATTCGCATGGTGTCGTTGGATAGATGCTGTGTTTCATGACATCCTGCAGAAACACTGATAACATCAGCACCGGCAGCTTCCAGGATTTTTGCAACCTGGCAGGATTCAGCCAGTTTAATACTATTGTCCAGGTAATCAAGGGCACTGATGCGAACTGTAACAGGGAAATCATCACCGGCCTGGGTTTTAATCGCCTTTAGCATTTCTACATGGAACCGGGTTCGGTTTTCAAGGGATCCACCAAATTCATCTTTCCGGGTATTGAGAAAGGGGGAAAGAAAGCTGCCAAGCAGATATCCGTGGGCTGCATGGATTTCAACCATGTCATAGCCGGCTGTTTTTGCCATGACAGCACCTTTGGCAAACAGATCAATGGTGTCCCAGATCTCACTTCTTGTAATGGGAATGGGTTTGGTATATGGGGTCCCGTCACAAAATAACTGCTGAACATCGGAAGCCGCCACACTCTGCATGTGTGTCTGCCCGCCGATATGGCCGAACTGGATGCTGACTTTAGCTCCATGGGCATGCAGGGCCTGGACAAGCTCACAATGGCCGGGAATAAACTGGGGGGCACTCAAATTTAAGGAGGCTGGAGTATAGAATTTATGTCCCGGGGGGAAAATCCTTGTGGAACCAATGATGATCAATCCCACGCCTCCCTTGGCCCTTTCAGCAAAATAATCAATGGTTTTCTGGGTGACTTCACCATTCATACCTTGGAACTGTCTGGCCATGGGAAGCATGACGATACGGTTTTTTGTGGTAAAGTCTCCTATTTTTCCTTTTTCAAAAAGATGTGGGAAGTGTGTCTTTGACATGTAGATCTCCTTATTATTTGATAAACACTTTTTCAGGATCAAAAGATCGTACCAGGTTCAGTTCCTCTGGGGTCGGAGAAGCCAGTATTTCCATTCGCGGTAAGGTTTGAAGCGCCCATCCGCAGGTTTCTTTAATTTCATTGATTCTTTCTTCAAAAGAAGAGCCTGGTGTTGAAAAATATCCCGTAAGCACAAAATCCGTGCCGTTTTTTACATAGACGCCTTCATTGGTAACAAGAGTGCCAACCCGCGTACCCGGGCAGGTGATATAAGACACCTTTTCAACCAGGCGGTTGGCCCTCTGGACGGCGACGATCACGACTTCCCTGGTTACGCTTGCAATGTCATTGCCCCCACCTGCGCCTGCAAGATAAATATCTCCCTTGGACGAGGTCCTGATAATGGTGGAATTGATATTCCCTTCCTTGTCCAGTTGCCCGGCTCCGAGGACGCCAATGCAGCCGCTGTTGATTCCGCCGGCACTGACACCGTGCACGTCAAAACTGTCGGAAATCATTTTTGCGGTGGCCATGTTGGCAGGACTGATGAGCAGGGGATCTCCCGGGCAAGGCTGATAGCCGATACCGCCTGCAATCAGATCAATGTGGTAGTCTTGTTCTTTTAATAAATAATAGGCACACCAGCCTGCCAGACCTGATATACCTATCCCGGCAAACATGGTTTTATAATTGTTTTTTAAAACCAGATCCCTGATTTCCCGCGCACCAGCGATAATTGCGTGCTCACTGGGTGTGGGAGGTTGTTCTTCCCTGTTTTCAATTATTCCATTGGTTTCAATCGCTATGGCCGGTTTGTCCTTAAGAGAATTGGGTGGTGAACTATTGGCCTGCAATTCCAGCTTGGCCAGGTATTCTTCATGGGTGCCTCCTTCAAGGACCCACTCTTGTACCCATTGCTCCAGGGTTTCTGCATTTTCACTTGCCTTTCTAAGCGTTTTAAGAAATTCTTTGTCCAGGCCATACCCTTCAAATTCAGGCAGGCTCTGGGCATTCAGGTTTTGGGGATGAGCTCCCCTGGGAGCTACGCACACAGCATTGACAAGGCTCCCTGGGATTTTTACCAGCAGGGAATGCTCCCGGATAAAATCTTCAGACACCAGTTTTTCCACAGTGACGATGATACCTTTGCGGCTTGCCTTAGCCCCCCATGCGTCCCTGGGCGGAGCTGCCATGATCAAATTACCCTGAGGGTCTGCGGCCCATCCGTGAATGATAGAAATATCCGGGTTCAATGCTTTAATGAGGCCTATTTTTTCACCGGTTCCAAAAGGGTCGTCCACAACCTTGAATGAATGGCTGTTCTCCTCGGCCAGGCTGCTGCCGATAATAGAACGCGTAACTGCATAGGGAAGGTTTAAGGCGCCTGCCTGCAAAGACTGGATCAAAGAGAGCATGGACCAGTTTTCCAGTTCAATGGTTTTTTCCTTAAAAGCCCTCTGGATCACAGGATTGGGATAGGGTCGTGGAAAAATATCGGCACAGGTGGCAAAAATCAGTTTTTTCACAAGTTGACCGTGAATCAGGCTTAAGGCGTGGTGTCCCCCGATCATGTTCATGATCAGTGTGAAATCAGTTTTTTTGCCCCAAAAGGTCCTGGCAAGCTCACGGGCGCCTGCTCCGGCTTCAAGACCAATGTGCAGGGTCATTCCCGGTGTTATATTTTTCTCAATCGCCTGGCGTATGCTGACAACTTTGTTTTTCATGTTTAAACAACCTTATTTATGACGGTTACTATGTCATTATTATCTTTGGTAAGCGTTCCAAGGTTTCAAAATCAATTAAACCAATTCAATTATTCTATAAACGTCCCAGTTCGGCGTTAATCAATTCAGTTTGACGGTCTTTTTGCCAATTGAGCTGTTCTTTTCGGACACGAAGTTTTTTTAAACTGAGTGTGGCACTGACGATTTCTTCGGTTTCCCCACCCTCGGCAAAAATGAAGGCCGGCCTGGGGGTGAGGGGGCCTGCAATAACGCTGTGCCCATAATAAGAGTTTGACCGCTCCTTTCCGACCAGGTTTGCACTGGCGGCATAGACACAGTTTTCCGTTGCCCGGCTTCCGGTCTGCTGTACGATGAAGTAAGGTTTGCCAGGACCTGTGGCGCTGGCCGAGGTATTTACAAGCAAATCCGCCCCTTTCAGGGCCATAATCCGTGCCAGTTCAGGGTAAAAGTAAAAATCAAAACAGATGAGAATACCAATGGTCCCGTACCGGGTTTCAAAGACCGGGATTTCATTTCCCGGTGTAAAGCAAAGACTCTCTGTAAACCGGGGCAGAGGGGCAAGGTGCAGTTTTCTATAGGTACCCAACAGCCCTTCAGGACCAACAATAACCGATGAAATATAAAGGATGTCCGGGTTGATTATATCTTTTTCTGGCATTCCAAAAATAATATAAACATCTAGATTTTGGGCCAGGTTTTTGATTTCGCAGGTGCTAGGTCCTGGAATTGTCTCAGCCATTTCTTTATGCATACTACAGGATTTGCCATCTGGATCAGTCATTTCACCGCATTCATAGCCGGTAAGGGCAAGTTCCGGGAAAATGATAATATTATTGCCCTGATCCGCAGCCTGTTTTGAAAAGGTCTTAATTTTAGATAAATTGGTGGTCTTGTCCCCCCATTCGGGGCAAAAATTAACACAGGCGACTGAGACGGTTTCCCGGTATTCCATTGTTTGTTCCTTAGTAAAAAGGTTCGACCCTTATTAAAGGGGTTGATCATGTATCGAAGGCACTTTGGCCCAACAAATCAGCCCAGACTTTCCTGATTTTTTTCCTTTAATGCCCGTAAAACTTTTTCAGGCGTAATGGGAATCTCATGAAATCTTATCCCAATGGCATCATATATGGCATTGGCAATGGCAGGAGCACTTGATACCATTGTACCTTCTCCAACACCTTTAGCCCCCCATGGACCTTCCCTGTGGGCTGTCTCAATAATGGCGGACTTGTAATTATCACAATTAGGACAATCCAGTGTTGTAGGTATTTTATAATCAGCAAACTGCGGGTTGAGCATGACACCATTATCTGTAATTACTTCCTCAAGCAGAGCACTTCCAATTCCCATGCTAAGAACGCCTCCATCCTGTTGTCCTTCGACCATCATAGGATTTATGGCCTTTCCGCAGTCATTTGCAGTTACCATCTTTGTTACCCTGATTTTGCCTGTTTGCGTATCAACTTCAACCTCAGCTGCCTGGGCAACAAACATATAGAAAGAAGCCGGTCTTTCCGAGGCACCTGTCTCAGGGTCAGGCATCACACCGGGAAGGTAATAAGTAGCTTTACCAAAGATTTCCCCCCCTTCCTTCAGGGTATAACCCCCTATGACCATGGGTATGAAAAGATCTTTGATATGGAGACTTTTTCCCGGAGAATCTTTTACAAAAACTCTGGAATCCGCTGTTTCGAGAACATCTTCAGTAACCCCTAACTCTTTGGCTGCAATTTCAAACAATTGTTTTTTTGCATCTGCGCATGCCTTGCGAATTGCATTGCCCATATTAAAGGTTGACCGGCTGGAAGCCGTGCCCAGATCAAACGGGGTAATATCAGTATCTGGATTCAATACCCTGACCATTGAAACCGGAATCTGGAATTCTTCTGAAATCATCTGGGAAAAAATCGTATTTGATCCCTGTCCCAGTTCCACCGTGCTTGTCCTCAATTCAACCAAACCGTCCGGGTGGACTTTAATAAAGCAGGCTGAGGCTGTCGGCACAAGACTATATTTGTTGCCAAGAGCTATGCCTTTACCCATTTTCAAGTGGGGTTCTTTTGGCTTTTCAGGTTTCTTTCCCCATTCAATGTCCCGGGCCGCAGCCTCCAGACATTCTTTTGCCCCAACGCTGTGCATCTTTTCCTGGAAAGCGTTCAAATCTCCTTCATCTATGCAATTCATGAGTCTGATTTTTAGAGGATCAATGTTCAGCTCATGGGCCAACATATCTATCTGAGATTCCATACCCCAAAGAGTTTCAGCATTACCAAATCCACGAAATGCACCGGCCATGCGCTGATTGGTATACACACCATAGGCATCCAGACTGAAGTTAGGTATCTTATAATTTGCAGCAGGTCCAAAAGAACCGTTTCTTGCAGTCAGGTATCCGGTTCCTGCGTAGGCTCCTCCCACAAGAATGGTCTTCATTTTATTGGCCACTAATGTTCCGTCTTTTTTTGCACCTGTCTTGATTTCCACAATATACCTTGCACGGGTTGTTGTTGTGCTCAGTTGCTCTTCCCTTGTGAATCTCATCTTGACCGGTCTTTTGGGATACCCCTTCTGGGCGAGGGCAAGTGAGGCTGCAATCTGCTCTGCCTTTGGTTCCCGCCCCCCAAAGGCTCCTCCTACATGGGTGGGAACGATCACTCTTACTGCAGATGATGCCATTCCCCTTGATTCTGATATATCCTTATGCATACCATAAGGTTTCGAGGTAGTACCCCAGACTATAAGTCTTCCAGTACCATCAACTTTAGCGACACCACAGTGTGGTTCCATCTGGACATGATGTATCATTGCCACTTCAAACCGGTTTTCCAAAACAATGTCTGCTTCTTTAAATGCTTCTTCAGCATTATTCCTTCTGATCCTGAAATAATTGAAAACATTGGGGCGATTCTCATCAAATCTGGGTGGCACAGATCGAATCGTCTTATAGCTTTTCAGGTCTTCATGAAGAACGGCAGGTGGGTTTTTACTGAATGCTTCGTCTCCATCAAACACCGGGGGAAGCTCTTCGTATTCAACTTCAATGAGATCTACAGCTTCCTGAGCAATCTCCTCTGTTTCCGCAGCAACTGCAGCAACTGCATCTCCAACATACAAAACTTTGTCCCGGGCCAGTACATACTCATCTGCCACTCCGGCACCAAACCGATACGGACATGTCTTTTCGTCACCCACTATCACGACTTTAACACCAGGCAATTCTTTTGCCTTAGATATATCAATAGAAATAATCCTGGCATGGGGATACGGGCTTCTTTTAACTTTACCATAAAGCATTCTGGGAAGTTCCATATCCGAACAGTATTTTGCTGCTCCTGTAACTTTTTCTATACCGTTTACATTACGCTCAGATTTTCCAATATATTCATATTCATTATTTGTTTCCATGGGGCGAACCTCCCTATTTCTTAAAATCCATTACTTTTTTTTGATCAACACTGAGGATTGCCTTTACGATCTTATGGTATCCAGTGCAACGACAAAGGTTTCCAGAAAGGGCATGTCTAATATCCTGTTCCGATGGATTGGGATTTTCATCCAAGTGAGCTTTCCCCGCCATAATCATACCAGGTGTACAATAACCGCATTGAAAAGCGCCATTATCAAGAAACGCTTCTTGAATCGGATCCAACTTCTCTCCCTCGGCCAGGCCTTCAATAGTTTGAATATTCTTCCCTCTTACTTGAAGGGCAAGAATTATACATGACTTAACTGCTTTTCCATCTACTCTTACTGTGCAGCATCCGCACAATCCTTCGCCGCAACCTTCCTTGGTACCGGTTAACCCCAGGTTATCATACAGAAACTTCTGTAAAGTCGTTCCTGGATTGATTTCAGCCGTAATATGCTCACCATTGACCGTTAAACTTAAATTTTCCATAATGAGTCTCCTATCCTACCATATCTTGCATTTCAAAAATGTTCACCAAAGTATCGTTTTGCCTGCAATTGCCTAAAAACAAAAAAGGTTATAGTGTGCGAGCACGAACCGCAGCTTCTTTAATAGTTCTTTGTACCAGAACCCGGGCAATCTCTCTTTTGAATTCTTCTGTTCCATTTAAGTCTGTAGTTGGCTGAATATCTTCAGATGCAATCTGTGCCGCTTTTTCAATAAGAACGTCATTAATTTTTTGTCCCTTTATAAGTTCCTCAGCTCTTTTAGATCTATAAGGAATTGGGTCCACCGATCCCATAACAATGCGGATATCTTTACACAAGTCATGGCTGGATACGTCAAGAGTTAGATATGTAGCAACACTTACAACAGCCAGATCCGTTGCCCTGCGAGCAAATTTTGTATGGATTCCACCGCTCATAACAGCATTGGGAACATGTATCTCGGTTAGTATTTCATCTTTATTTAATATTGTTTCAAACGAATCAACAAAAAATTCCTCAAGTCTTACCACCCGTTCTGTGTCAACTCCGGTTAACGTCACCTCTGCTCCAAGGGCAATGAGTGTTGGCGCAAGATCTGAGGCCGGATCAGCACTGCACAGGTTTCCGCCAACGGTTCCCCAGTTTCTGACTGCGACGGAGGCAAGGGTGTACTCCATCTCGGCCAGCATAGGGAACTTTTCTTTGATAATGTCTGATTTCTCCACGGACCTGTGTGTTGTAAGCCCACCAATCCTTAGACCGTCATCATCTGTGTAGCGGATATAATCCAAATTTGAAATCCCTTTTATATCAATAATAATGTGTGGACTTACCAGTCTCTGTTTCATCATGTTGACCAAGGATTGGCCACCTGAAAGGACTTTGGCTTCTTCTCCGTGCTGAGCAAGTAATGCACAAGCTTCCTCTATATCTTTTGCAGGAAAGTATTTAAATTTGTCCATAATTTTAAGTTCCCCTGAATTAAATGTTATTGGTTTATATTATTCAATTTTGCTTTAACTGAGTCTGCAAATTCCTTGCCTAGGGTTTTTGCTTTTGATTTCATGATTCTGTCTCCAAATGTTGCCAGACGACCTACAATAGAAACTTCTGCCCGGTAAAAAACTTCAGTCTCGTTTTCAGACAAACTTTTTAGTTTAATTTCGGTTTTCTGTTTAAATTGCCCCAGATTCCTCAGCTCCTTGCCGTGTCCGATTGTGCAAATTAAACTATTGGGAACGGTTTTTTCAATCATGGTTCGGACTTTAAATTTTGTCACAATAATACCGACCTTTGTTTTTATAATACTGTCATATTCATTCTCTCCGACAATTTCCACACTTTCACAACCGGGGATACAAAGCCCGACTTTTTCGGCATCAAGGAAAAAGTCATACAGCTTATTGATTGATGTTGCGACACTAAATGTTTCTTCGATCAGCATAAGGATTCCTTTTCTTTTTTCTTGAGGACTACAAGGGCATCGAGGGCTTTTACACCGTGGCCCTGATCAAGAACAATCAACGGGTTGATATCAATCTCAGCAATATAATCTTTCCAGTCTTCGGCTAATTGGGAAAGTTTTAATAATAAATCTTCAACAGCTTCAATGTCAGCACGAGCCCTGCCGCGGATTCCTTTTAGTATTGGATACCCTTTTATTTCTTGCACCATAGACTTTGCATCTGACTCAGATAAAGGCGTTACCCGCAAGGATATGTCTTTTAGAACTTCTACAAAAATACCCCCCAATCCAAAAGCAATTGTCGGTCCAAACTGTGGATCTAAGGACATACCGGCAATCACCTCAGTTCCTCCTTGTATCATTTCCTGAACTACAACACCGTTGATTCTTGCCTGAGAATTATACCGGACTGCATTTTCAATTAGTTCTTCATAGCATGAGACTATCTCTTCTATAGAACTGACCCCAAGTCTGATGACATCGGCCTCTGATTTATGGAGTATATCGGGAGAATCAATTTTTAATACTACAGGGAACCCAATTTCTTCGGCAACACTAATTGCTTCTTGAGGTGAATTTACCAATTTTTCTATTGTAACCGGAATGCCGTATAGTTTCAATAGCGCTTTGCTTTGATGTTCGCTCAAGCTTGTATCATTAGTCTCTAATATTGCCTTTACACGATCTAAATCAATTGAATCATCTGGAGTATGACTTTTGTCAATGATTCTGGCAGTTCTTTCTGCCAGTTGGTGATACTTGACTAGAGATTTAACTGCTATGGCACACCTGTCAGGAGATCTGAACGATGCAATGCTACTGTTATTTAATATCTTGATTCCCGGGTCAGACAAGCTTCCTGCCGCCCACCAGGCAACAACAGGTTTTGAGCTACCTCTCACAGATTCCAACAGTTGTTGAGCCCTGTCAACGCTTCCCTGCCCGGCAACCATGGACATGTTTACTTGAATAATATCAAAATTATCCTCTTCAATAAAAAGGTTCATGCATCGCTTGAACATCGTTGGGTCACTGAAGATCTGACCGGTTAAATCTAGAGGATTTGCCACCTGACCAAAAGAAGCCATCTCTTTTGATGCAAGGTCAATCGTCTTTTGGGACGGTTCTGGAACGACCAGACCCAGTTTAGTATAATGATCCGCCATAATGATACCAGCCCCGCCCGAACTGCTGATGATTCCGACTCTATTTCCTTTTGGTATTTTACCTTTGGAAAATAATGAAGCCGTTTGAAATAATTCATCATAATTGCGAACCCTGATAACACCTTTCTGGTTCAACACAGCATCAATAACAGAGTCAGAACCCGTAAGGGAACCTGTATGGGAAGCAGCAGCCTTTTTACCGACTTCGGTTTCTCCGATTTTTAAAACAATGATGGGTTTGCCATGCTCAAGGGCAAGATCCGCAGCTTCTATAAATTTTGCACCATCCTTGAATCCTTCGATGACTGCAGCAATAACCGTTGTTTTTTCATCATGGAGAACCAGGTGCTTTATATAATCGGATACTTCAAGGTCTGCTTCATTACCGCTGGAAATAAAATAGCTCAAGCCGATGCTGTTATCCTGGGCACGGTTAGCCATAGACCCGCCCAAAGCCCCGCTTTGGGAAATAAATCCGATATTCCCCGGGATAAGAGTATCAACTTCCAAAAATTGGGAAAAAGAAAGCACGATATTATCATTGAAATTAACCAGTCCGATGCAGTTTGGTCCGCAGATCCTCATATTTTTTGTTTTGGCCAGTTCTTTGAGTTTATCCTGGGCTTTTTTCCCATCATTACCCATTTCGGCAAACCCGGAGCTGAAAATAACAGCAGACCTCACATTGTTGTCGGCACATTCATTTAATACAGATAGAACAAATTTGCCCGGAACTGCAACAAGGGCACAATCTATTTTCATGGGGACATCTGAAATGCTCGGAAAGCATTTAACATTGTTGAGTTCTTTATATTTTGGATTCACCAGGGCCAGTTCCCCTTTATATCCATGTTTGGTCAGATACTTGAATAACCGCCCTCCAATTCGTGTCGGGCTTTCAGAAACCCCGATAATTGCTACAGATTCAGGGGCTAATAATTTTGATAACTCAGATGTCATAAGGTACCCTCCGTTTTATGGCTCCGCCCTGTTGATTACATGGGCATTTCGCATACAACTTGCTAATTATATTGACTTTTTGTTTTAAACACCTTTAAAATAAATTTGGGCCAACCTTCCCGGTTCCGACACTCTTGATCCTGCAACAAAAAGTTCTTTTTTCACCTTTTTAAAGTGTAACACTAATTCTGACTTAATAATCAGGAATAAAACTGCAAATCTTATGCCATTATTGAATTTTATGAAAATCAGTATAAAATTCAATAAGTTTTATTTTTTCACTTGAATTCTTCAGTTGTATATGTTTAGTTATTAAACAAAAAAAGAAAATTTTTCAGCGGAGCGGTCAACAATGAAAAAAAATATTCTTCCTTTCAGCTTAAACTGCAATGACCCGAGCCCCATTGCCATATTCAACAATGAGAATATCACCTATGCCAACACAGCCTTTGAAAAACTGTATAAGCCTTTAAAAAAAGAAGATAAAAAGAAAGTCCGGCAATTATTGTCCCGGTTGAGTTCCGAGCTTATACGGTCAGACAAAAAGGTTATTCAAAAACAAATAGAGCTGATTCCCAATCATAAAAAAATAAAAATTATTGTATACTTATTAAACAAATCCGGATCTGAGGAGAACAGCTTACTCCTGGTGGCTGACCAGGAAGAATCTGTCGGAGATTTTCCATACTTTAATCCCGGGCGGGCCGTGGATCTCGACAACTCCCCCAAAGTGGAACTCTCATCGGCATTTTCGCGGCTCATTGGTGAAGATTTCAAAT
>JAHJDU010000630.1 GCA_018812385.1 Pseudomonadota bacterium | reverse complement strand
TAGCATCATCAAAATCATTAACATCTTCGCTTGTAAAAAAGAATCCTGCCATAGAGCCCACATGACCTGTTTTAAAAGGAATTGCTGCATCATCTGCAGCAGACTGCAGGCCTTTCATAAGTTTCGCTGTCTTACTATCAAGTGCTTCATATACGCCATTTTTTTGAAGTTCTGTCAGTGTTGCAATCCCGGCTGCCATTGCCAATGGATTGCCTGAAAGGGTCCCGGCCTGATACACACTTCCAACAGGAGCGATATTATCCATAATTTCTTTTTTTCCACCATAGGCACCCACAGGCAAACCACCACCAATCACCTTTCCAAAGCAGGACAGATCCGGTGTTATGCCAAATAACCCCTGGGCAGAATCTTTTGCCACCCTGAACCCTGTCATGACTTCGTCAAAGATCAGGACGGCCTCAAACTTTGAAGTATATTCCCGCAATATTTCAAGAAATCCATCAACAGGCAATACCATGCCCATATTGCCGGCAACAGGCTCAACAATAACGCCGGCAACCCTGTCCCCCTTTTCTCCCATAAATTTTACAAACCCTTCTATATCATTAAATTTTAAAGATATAGTATTGGAAATAACCGACTCAGGAACACCAGGGCTGCCCGGGATACCCAGGGTTGCAACCCCAGATCCTGCTGCAACAAGAAGCGTATCTGCATGACCATGATAACACCCGTCAAACTTGATGATCATGTCCCTTCCAGTATATCCCCTGGCAAGACGGATCGCACTCATGGTTGCTTCGGTTCCGGAATTTACCATTCTTATCATTTCCACGGAAGGCACCATATCAATAACAAGACGGGCAAGTTTTGTTTCAAGTTCTGTTGGTGCACCAAAACTGGTACCAATTTCAAGAACCTTTTTCAAAGCATCAATAACGCAGGCAGGTCTGTGACCTAAAATTAAAGGTCCCCAGGAAAGCACGTAATCAATATATTTGTTTCCATCAACATCATAAATCTTACTTTTGTCTCCCTTTTCTATGAATATTGGCTGTCCTCCCACAGAACTACAGGCTCTAACCGGAGAATTTACACCCCCTGGAATTAAATTCCGGGCTTCTTTAAAAAGATTTTCTGATTTTGATATAGACATATATCACCCCTTATTTATTGAAAAATCATTATTTCATTGTTTATAAACACGCGAGTATATCAAAACAGTGATTAAAGGGTCAACCAATTTTTGACCCCTCAGAATTCAAAAATCTATTGACATTTTTAGAATGGGTTGTTAAATTTGCCGGGTTAATTTTATGGGCCGTTAGCTCAACTGGTAGAGCAACTGACTCTTAATCAGTAGGTCCCGGGTTCGACTCCCTGACGGCCCACCATAAAACACAAGGCTCTCAACGTTTTTCGTTGGGGGCTTTTTTATTTTTTAAGTTGATTTGTCCATCTCCTGTCCATCATTTTGATCATAGATTTATTTTTTATTACATTTCAAACCCTATCTGCAAAAGGTGCAAAAGCCAATAAAAAACCAGCTAAATAAATGACAGGGCTTCCTTCCTGAAATATTAAAAACCCTTTTGAATTAAAATAAAATATGATATTCAATGATTGTGCAATCCGCATAATTGCACTGTTTATTTTTTTCATTGGGACACCCCTCGCATTTAATTTGCCTGGGGTGTCCTTTTTTGCTCCTGACGTTGCACAGAATTATTTTTGCCGGGTAGCCAGGGTTCTTCATATCTCTTCCTGCAAGGATCAACTGTTGAAAACTCTTGAATCCATATCCTGACCCCCTGCTAAAGTTGCTAATCCTGCTAAGACTGTTTATTTACAGTTGTTTTGGCTTGCTAAACTGTTGCTAACTTTTGCTAAAGTACCGGACCTGATTATCAATCTGCTTCAAACTTTATACCCTCGGTCCTCCATTACTGTTGACAATTTTTTCTTCAATTTGTAATCCTACGCTTACATATCTTGCAACACAATTTGTACACGGAGAATCAAGACTTTCATAATCCCCAGGTATAATATGGACTCTTTGAAAGGTTTATGAAGAAAAAAATCAGCATTAAAAATATCATTGTCGGGACATCTTTAATGGTAACATTTGCCATGTTGGTGTTTTTTGATTATCAGAGGGTTGAAAAGGATTTCAGGAACCTGAAAAATCAACTCATAAACACCAGATTCAAAACATTGATAAAAAATAAATCTCTTGTTGTAAAATTCAAAAGAAAAAAAATGACTGTTTAAGATTATCAGACCGGGGGATCTGTAGAAACCATACAAATTCCAACTTTGAAAGAGGTCAGGTATGATACAAAGCTTGGTAAAAATATGATTGTCTTCGAGAGGGGAACAACAGACCGGTTTAACACCAGAATACACGGTGGAGAGATTTCATTAAGGTCTTGGTTAGGATTCACCAGATACATCCATGTAAACTGTGCAGGGTATGTCAGGGAAGGACGATATCCAGATGATCGGATATAAAAATTAAACATTTTTTAAAACTCAGGGTTTTCCCGGATTGACGAGCCTGTTCTAATTTATTATAGGATCTTGAGCAATTGATAATCCGAGACAAAGACAAACCTGTTGAAAAACAGGGACGGAAAGCCACTGGTCTGAATGATAGCCGGGTTGCCATAAAGGTAATAGTATTATTTTTATACGGGAGGGACGTAGTATGGTTAAATCGATAAGATTTTATCTATTAACGAGTATGATTTTGATATTTGTTTGTCCCGTACTTATTTCTGCTGAAATAACTAAAGGTAAAGCCATATTAGTCCCAGCAGATGAGTTAATTATTTATGATTGGTATTACTACGTACCACAAAGTTTGAATATAAACGAAACTCATGATATTTTATTAATAATTAATGGCGGTGACTGGGATTATCAAAAAAATACTGAAGTAGCGGAATTAATAGTGGGGGAATGGGTTCAGTTTGCAGACG
>JAHJDU010000629.1 GCA_018812385.1 Pseudomonadota bacterium | reverse complement strand
CGGAAGTTATCAGGGACCTTGCTTTCAAGGGTGCCCAGATTATTTTTATACCCACAGCAGCAGGGACCCAGGATCGTTCCCAGGAAATTATTCTCACCCAGGCCGCAGCCATCCAGAACCAGTGTTATGTGGTGAGTATCAACGGGCTGGGTATCAACGGGGTCAGTTCCGGGGGCAAAGGCAAAAGCCTGATTGTTGATCCGGAAGGAAAAATTGTCCAGAAAGCAGGCCAGCTGCAGGAAAATCTGATAGCCATGCTTGATCTGGATGCTGTTCAGCGATCCAGAGATTACGGTATTGCCGGAGTATCAAGGCCGCTGGCATCTTTTTTCCATGAAAAGCACCGGTTTGACTACCAGACTCAACCCTTTGAAAAAAGTCCGGTTTATAAAGAAAACCTGCTGTAAAGAAAGTTAATTTAAATAAGGAGTTTAAAAATGACAGACAAAAAAAAGGCCCTGACACAACTTAGAGA
The DNA here is from genome assembly GCA_018812385.1 of Pseudomonadota bacterium. Classification (GTDB taxonomy): domain Bacteria; phylum Desulfobacterota; class Desulfobacteria; order Desulfobacterales; family Desulfobacteraceae; genus Desulfobacula. Next base: position 1,815 of record JAHJDU010000629.1, on the reverse strand, counting down.
AAAGTATTTGGCCAATGGATTTGCCAGCGCAAGACCCTGTTATGTAAAAAAGGCTAAAGGTTCTTTGGTATGGGACATGGATGACAAGGAATATATTGATTTTGCCGGTGGTATTGCAGTCATGAATGTGGGCCATTCCCACCCTTCAATAGTCGCTGCGGTAAAAGATCAGGCTGAAAATTTTATGCATACCTGTTTTATGGTTCTCCCCTATGAATCCACAATAACACTTGCTGAAAAACTTTGTACATCTGTTCCGGGGCCCGCACCCAAAAAAGCCATGTTTGCCAATTCAGGTGCGGAAGCTGTGGAAAATGCCGTAAAAATAGCCAGGTATTACACAAAAAGAACCGGAATTATTGCTTTTGAAGGTGGATTTCATGGCAGGACCCTCATGGGCATGAGTCTGACGTCCAAAGCAAAACCCTATAAACTGGGATTTGGCCCCTTTGCTCCTGAAACATACAGGATTCCCTATGCCTATTGTTATCGCTGTCCTTTCGGCAGGGAATACCCCTCCTGTGACATAAAATGTGCAGACCATCTGGAAGAATTTTTAATCTCCCATACTGCACCGGAAACCACAGCCGCCATTATTGCAGAGCCCATAGCAGGCGAGGGCGGATACATGGTTCCTCCGCCTGAATATTTTCCTGAACTTAAAGCTATTTGCGAGAAACATGGAATCCTGTTCATTGCCGATGAAATCCAGACCGGCATGGGAAGAACAGGCACACTCTTTGCCATGGAACACTGGGGTGTGGAAGCCGACATCACAACAACGGCCAAAAGTCTTGCGGCAGGCATGCCCCTGAGTGCGGTTGTGGGAAAAGCTGAGATAATGGATTCTGTTCATCCCGGTGGTATTGGTGGTACGTACGGTGCCAATCCTCTGGCCTGCAGGGCGGCACTTGCTGTTTTTGATGTAATAGAGCAGGAAAATTTACTCCAGAAGGGAAAGAATCTTGGAGATAAATTAATTTCAGCCTTGCAAGCGCTTCAAAAGGACTTCAAACTTATTGGTGATGTAAGAGGCATAGGACCCCTTGCGGCCCTTGAACTTGTTAAAGACCAGAAGACAAAACAGCCTGCGCCGGAAGAAACAAAAGCCATTACAGATTATTGTTTTGACAGGGGATTGATCCTTTTGTCCTGCGGAACCTATGGAAATGTACTCAGATTTATGATGCCCCTTGTTACCACGGACCAGCAGTTGGAGAAGGGCATAAGCATCCTTTCGGATGCCTTTAAGGCAATTTCAGAAAAATAGAGAAGAATTTGCCAGCTTATTAACCGCGTATAAAAATATCCGTGCCTGGTAAAATAATCTTTACTTTTACCCTGCCATGCTTATGATTTCCGAAGATTGGATTGAATAAAAAAAGCATGGCAGGAGTATAAAACTGGGTATGAAAAATGGCAGTTTGTTAGATTTAACAGAGGTTCGAACAAAAAAAAAAAATAATACAATTCCAGGTTCAAATTCCAAGGAGCTTGACAGGATAATTGTAAAGGGAGCAAAGGAACACAACCTTAAAGATATTGATATAGAAATTCCCAAAAAAAAAATGGTTGTGTTTACGGGAGTGTCAGGCTCTGGCAAATCAAGTCTTGCCTTTGATACGATTTTTGCAGAAGGTCAGCGCAGATATGTTGAATCCCTTTCTTCCTATGCCAGGCAGTTCATCGGCCAGATGGAAAAGCCAAAGTATGATACTATAAGAGGGCTTTCTCCCACCATTGCCATTGAACAGAAAGCAGCCAGTAAGAATCCCAGATCCACTGTGGGAACTATTACTGAAATTTATGATTATT
>JAHJDU010000628.1 GCA_018812385.1 Pseudomonadota bacterium | reverse complement strand
CTCAAGATAATAGCGGATACCCCTGATGGTTTGGGCCCTGGCATTACGCCTTTCCATTTCAGGGCAATCACCAAACTGGCTTGTGGAAGGGAAAAATAACATCTTATCCTGAAAAAAATAGAGAGCAACCAGGATAAGGGTATAAAACACCATAACATAGCTGATGATCTGTATGAACGATTTCATTGTGGGTCTCTTTATAATCTGTTAAACAAATGACATTGAGTGACTTCACATAAAATAGTATGGCATAAAAAAGCGATATTGACAATTTGGATGTAAAAAAATTGTTGGATGTAAAAAAATCAGTCGGCTTTTACAGCAATGGTCTTTTTTTAAGCAAAACATTCCCCGTCCTGAACCTTGATACTTCTTGTTGCATAGGCTCCCATCTCTGAGTTATGGGTAACCACAATGATGGTATGCCCTTCGTCATTCAAAGATTGTAGCAGCATCATGATTTCATTGGCTGTTTTTGAATCCAGATTTCCAGTAGGCTCATCAGCCAGTATAATAGGGGGTTTGTTTACAAGGGCCCTTGCAATGGCCACCCTCTCCTGCTCTCCGCCTGACAGCTGATCCGGCAGCCGGTGTGCTTTGGTCTCAAGTCCCACCCGTTGGATCACCTCTAAAGCCATCTGGTTTTTGATCTTTTTTTTCTGCCCTGTAACGGCCATGGGAAGTTTGACATTTTCCAGCACTGTCAGGTAGGGAATGAGCTGAAAAGACTGAAAAATGAATCCAATATATTCGCTCCTGAAATCAGCCCGCTGTTCACCACTTAAAGAATAGAGATCAAGGGAATCCACAAGAACTTTTCCCTGGGTCGGGTGATTGAGCGCCCCCATGATGGACAGAAGCGTACTCTTACCAGAGCCGGACTGCCCCATAATAGCGATAAACTCTTCATCATCAATAAAAAAATCCATCTGTTTAATGGCATCCACCATAGTGTCACCACTTTGATATGTTTTTTTTAATCCTTGAATTTCGATTAAATGATTAACCTGTGTCATTTTTATTCTCTTCCTATTTTAAAGTGATCTTAATGCTTCGCTTGGATCCATGTTACTGGCTTTAAACGCAGGGTAAAGACTTGCCAGAAGACTTAGGGCCACGGCCATGAGTATGGAGATAATTCCAAGGTTTGCATTGATTCCGGCAAACACCCCATCTTTCATCACTAGAGGAATAATACCGTAAGCAATCAGATTTCCGATAACAAATCCCAGGATACCGCCAATGATACCCAGTAACAGGGCTTCCAGCAGGATAATCTGCATGACATGCCCTCTTCTGAACCCGATGGCCCTGAAAATTCCGATTTCCCTGGTTCTTTCGTTTACTGATCCCATCATGGTGACCAGAACCAGCAATGAGCCAATGAGAATCACAATAATGGATATACCCAGGCTGAAAGATCTAAACATGTCAATGGACTGCATTTTAGACATGACTGCCTGCTTCATGGCCGTAACTTTTGCATCGGGAAATTTCTCTGCAATCTGCAATGTCAGCTCTGAGATGGGGCATCCCTGGCAAAAGGCCGATATCTCAACCATTGAAAGTTTGCCTTGTTTTCCCAGGAGTTTCTGGGCTGAACTTAAACTTGCAATAATGGCATCATCCTCAGCTGCACCAGTAGGTTTTAAAATAGTTGCCACTTTAAAGGAGTTGCCTGAAAGGCTTATGGTATCTCCAACTTTAAACCCAAACAAGATTGCTACCTGAGACCCCAGCATCACCTCATCTTCCTTCTCTGGAAAAGTTCCGCCGGTTTTATGCCACCATGTTTTCAGGGCAAGTTCTTCTTCAAACAATACCCCCATTAACAGGACATTTTTATCATTTACCATTACAGGACCCAGGACTTTCGGGGCTATGATGGAAAGATTTTTATAATTTTTTATGGTTTTGATGCCTGGCAGCTTTTCCTGATCAAATTCCCGTACCTGGTAACTTACGCCGCCCACATCAATACCACCGTAATTGAGTGACAGGTTTTCACTTTTAGGAACCATGACAATATTGGCACCAAACTGATTGAGCCTCTCCTCAATATTTTTGGTCATGCTTTCCGTGATGGAAAGAAGGGTGACAACAGTTGAAATGCCAATCACAAGGCCTAAAACCAGAAAAAGCATTTTACCTTTTCTACGTTTAATATTCCCAAAAGAGATATTATGAAGCTTCAAGTTCTTTCTCCTCTTTTTTCATTGTGTTTTTATGCTGACGATGGTTGACCTGATTGAGCAAGGTAACATTCAAATTATGCATATCAAACTGAGCTGTGATGCTGGAAATTTTGACCACGCGCCGATCAAAGGTAATAACAAGGCGTGTCGAATGATGGTCTTTCTCTGTACTTTTCACTCCTTTAAGGGCCTGTATTCCTGTAATGACACTCTGTGGCCAGGTTGAATCCGATTCCAGTTTAAAAATCGCATCATCCAGATGGCGAGTGGTCATATATGAAATCGCCTGGGGAATAGTCACAACACTCAGTCCTACAATAATTACCAGGGATACGACCATTGCAATGGTGCCAAATCCCATGCCTCTTTTTCTTATTCCAAGGACTTTCTCTCTTTTTTCCCTATATTTTTCCGGATCATATACCATATTAACATCCTTTCTTTATTCTATATTCGTGCCTGACCGAAAACCCGTGGTTGGGCGAAAAGTTGCCCATATGCAAGGCGCAAGAACTTCTGAAACCGGAGTGTACTGTAGTACATGAGGATTTCAGAAGTTTGCAGCAACGCAGCAGATGGGTGAGTTTTCGTTCAAACACTATTTATACTTGCAATACCATGCATTGCCATTGATATCCTTCATGGAAATCACAAGATTATCCCCGTCTACCACACGTTTTAACGGGGCCGGGTTGCATCCGCCTTTGATTTCATTGATCCTGTCCGTGGCAAATCTTCTGCCGCAATTTGTGCAGACCATGACATTGCCTTCCTGGACATACCCTTTGCCGGAACGGTAACAGACATCACAGGAATCAATGGCCGCACGGATCACACCATCTCCACTTTGAACCAGAAAATAATCTACTATGGTCCCGTCATTTGACTTTGTCTTAAAGTAATGGGCCTGACCATCATTGACTTTATTAATGGGAATAATCACATTCCCATCTTTAGGCTCCATGGTTTTAAATTTACTCCCAAAGAGTGCATAGGCGTTTGAACCTGCTAAAAGCAGTATAATGAGTATTGTAAAGCTGATAAAACCATTCTTAAATAATTTCATAATTTCTTTTCCTTCTATGTTAAAGATCTTGTGTTGGTTGAGACCCGCCCGGCTGGGGACAGCACGAGCCGGAAGACGAGGGCGCCTTTCCGGATAAACCTTGATTGCCACTGCTGCGACCTGGGTATCCACCGCCACAACTGCCGCCACCGGATATAAACCCGGTTCTCTTGGATTCAATATAGGCAAAGGATTCTTCTTTTGAAATGGCTTCAACCGTTTCCAGTTTTCCTGGATATCCTATGTCAATAAACGTCTGGGATATTTTCTCAGCCGTCAACGGTGCGACAAAATCAATTGCAATCAATTTTCTAAATAAATTGGCTCCCATGCCTGAATACCCTTCCAAAGGTGCAAGCCCTGCATTGATTGTGGAAAAGCATCCCCCACAGGACAGGCTGTCTATTTTCAAAACAGCACGGCTTAACTCCTTGGCCTGGGGTTTTTCAGCTATGACAAAGCCTGCTGTTAAAACCAGAGACAACCCGACAAATCCTAGGATGATATAATTTATTTTTTTCACATTATCCTCCCACCTTTTAAGTATTTTTAACCCTCTTGTTCCAGATATATTTCAAGACTTGTACCAAGGATTCAATTTAATTGGATTAAATGCTAACAATCTGAAAAGACAGGAAAATTATTTGATTATGAACAAGGTGGGTTCAACAACTAAAGAAAGAAATTACAGACTATTCCACATATAGGTGTAGGATAGTCTACAAATTTAAATTTTATATTTTTCCAGCCGGTATAAAAGAACGTGCCTGGGTATTTTTAACAATCTGGCAGCTTCTGAACGATTTTGGCCGGCCTTTTCGAGGGCTTTAATAATATAGCTTTTTTCAATATCCTCCAGGGCAATCCCTTCATCTGGAATAACAGGCCTAAGAGTTGCAGCTGATGATTCATGAACAAGCAACTGAAGATCTTCGGGTTCAATCACCGTCTTTTTTCTTAAAATAATACATCGTTCGATTATATTCTGCATTTCCCTGATATTCCCGGGCCATTGATAGGCTTTTAATACCTCCTGGGCTTGCTGAGAGAAAAAAACATCCCGGGGTGCATCAAACTTTTTTAAGAAATGCGTTACCAGGGCAGGGATATCTTCCTTCCGCTCCCTTAACGGCGGGATAAAGAGAGGAATCACACTCAACCTATAATACAAATCCTCCCTGAAGTTCCCTTCTGCAATTCTTTTTTGAAGATCCAGGTTTGTGGCAGCAACAATCCTGATATCAACACTCTTTGCTCTTTCAGCTCCCACAGGCTGAACTTCTTTTTCCTGGATTGCCCGCAATAATTTGACCTGGGTATCTGTTGCCAGTTCTCCAATCTCATCTAAAAAAAGTGTCCCGCCCGAGGCGGTTTGGAAATGTCCTTTCCTGTCTTTTATGGCACCGGTAAAAGATCCTTTTACATGACCAAAAAGTTCACTTTCTAACAGTCCTCTTGGAATGGCTGCACAATTTACGGCAACCATGGGGCCATTACTTCTGGGGCTGTTCTGGTGAATCAATCGTGCCAGGACTTCTTTGCCCGTACCGGATTCACCCGTAATTAAAACCGTTGCCTCACTGTTTGCAGCCCTGGAGGCTGTTTCCAGCAGTTCTTTCATGACAGAGCTTGCAGATACAATGCCTTTGGTACCGGTAAGACGATTGATTTCACTTGCCAGCAACTTTGTTTTAGACCGTAATCTCCTAAGTTCCAATGCTTTTTTACAGGATAAAATCAGGGTGTCCCGGTCAAAGGGCTTGGTGATAAAATTAAACGCCCCTTTGTTCATGGCCTGTACAGCCATTTCAATGGAGCCGAATGCCGTCATGATAATCACAGGGATATCTGGCGCATCTTTTTTTATCTTTGCCAGGATATCAAGCCCGTTCATATCCCCTAGTTGAACATCTGTCACCACAAGATCCGGAGCTGTTGTTTCAAAATATTCAAGCCCCTGTGCCCCGGACGCTGCTGTTACAACATTAAATCCTTTTGCCGTCAGGTTGTATTGGGTAACCCGTCTTAAACTTGGATCATCATCAATCAATAATATTGTATCAGACATATTGGATACTCTCATTAGTTACAAATTGTTTTGTAGGCAAATATATTGTAAAAGCCGCACCCCCAAGGGTTGATTCTCCAATAACTATTTTCCCCCCCAGGCTTTCAACTATCTTTTTTGAAATGGAAAGCCCAAGTCCTGTTCCATCTTCCTTGAATGTCACAAATGACTGAAACACTTCTTTAGCCAAATCTTCATCAATACCAGGCCCATCATCTGAAATACGGATAAAATACCCTTGTTCGTGCTTGTCAAATTCAATGATTATCCTGCCGTTTTTCTCAACGGCATCAATGGCATTGATAATAATATTCATCAAGACTTGAATCATGGCGGTTTCGTCTGTCATAAATCCATTATTGACAGGTCCCGACTGGATAGACACCTGGATGGATTTTTCTTTGAGTCCTGCTTCAAGTAGCAGGACCACCCGGTTAATAATTTTCTCAATTGATTCCTGCCGGCCTTTGTCACGATTCTGCTGCCCTCTGCAATATTTTAAGACATCTTCAACTGAATTATTCAGCCTTGAAATTTCAGAACGCATGATTTCTATAAATTCATATTTTGGGTGGCCCTCTGGTACCTCATCGGCCAGGATTTCAGCCGCTCCTTTTATGGCTGCCAGAGGATTTTTTATTTCATGGGCAAGGGAAGCAGACACATGGCCCAATAAGGAAAGCTTCTGGCTTTGCCCCAGTTGTTTTTCAGCTTCTACAAGCTGGGAAGCCTGTTCATGAAGCCGTTTATATGATCCAGCCAGTTTTTCCGAAAGCGTTTTATATTTTTCCCTTAATTTATTTTCCCTGCTGGAAATAAGCCCGATCACAACCCCTGCAGCAAGATAAAATAGTATTTCCGACAATTCACTGTAGTAGGCTTCCGGCCCGCTTGCCCAGAACATGAAAAGATGAGGGACAAATGCCAGGCAGGACAGAACAGCAAGGCAAATCCCGCCCCATACGCCGTAAAGGATAGCACCGATGGCAATAGGAAAATAACTGAGCCGCCTGTAAGTGTCATGGTAAAAGATCATGTGTCCCGGAGTAAGGGTATGAAGAAGGCCTATCACTGCAACACCGATCACAAGCAATATAAATAAAACAATTTTCGTATTTGGTTTCATAGCACATCCAGAAAGCCTAAAAACTATGATATCTTTTTCCTCTACACGGTCATACCATTATCAAACACTGTTTTGTATAAAAAGACAATAGCATTCTCAAACACCGCTATTTTATTCTCAGCTGTTAAAATAACTGGAATAAAAACCATAAGACTGCTAAAAAGAAGTGTATTAAATTAAAATCTATGCATAAGGGAGACAGATGATGAAATTAATTCCTTTTAAACTAACTTTGTTCTTT
>JAHJDU010000627.1 GCA_018812385.1 Pseudomonadota bacterium | reverse complement strand
AGGATGCGTTTTAAAACCACTTACCGGAGGCGGCAGCGAACTTGTTTTTCAATGCACGAGTGTGGCTGGGTGCCGTTCTGCTTTTAAAATCATTCAAAAAGGTTTAAAAAAAAGGCTTTGGAATCCACTTTTTCAAAGATCTTCTTCAAAAGAAATCTTAATGCTTGCCGAAGAGCGGATAGTAGGGACTGAATACAGTTGCGATTTCATTGTTGAAAATAATGAAATACATGTCATCAGGCTGGCAAAAAAAATCACTTCCCCTTTCAGGCCCTTTGGCACCATTTTAGGATATATCCTTCCGGCTATTTTACCCCAGGTTATAGACAAGAACGATTTTTTTCAGATTCTTTTAAAAAGCGCAACCACACTGGGAATAAACAGAGGGCTTTGTATGGTGGATTTCATTATCTCTGAAAACCAGGTTGTGCTGATTGAACTGACCCCAAGGCCGGGAGGAGATTGTCTGCCCCACTTGTTAAAGGCATCCACAAATCTGGATATACTTAAACTCAGTCTTGATTTTGCACAAAATTATCCTTTAGACCTAAACAACACCCACGGGTCTTCTCCTTATGTGGGTATCCGTCTCCATGCAGGGCAATCAGGTGTCTTAAGAAAAATTGATAGTTGCCACCTTTTGGAAGATAAACGAGTTAAAGATATTCACCTGAGCAAAAACCCGGGGCATAAAATCAAATTACCGCCAGATGATTATGATTCATGGAATCTGGGGCATATCATCATTGAACCCCTGGGCAACAAATTCCCTGAATCCCAGGCCATTACCATTTCAAAAAAAATAGAAATTTACATTGATCAGGACTTATCAGAGGCATCATAACATCTAATGTCTGACAATAATTATCAAGGCACACCCCTTCTGCCAAAGGAAGTGCTGCATCCTTTTGTTGCAGCCTATTTTAACCGCAAACATATATATCAGGCTGCATGTCAAAACCATGGATCGCCTCTCTGGATTCTGGAATCATCTGTATTAAAAGAAAACGCCAGACAATTTGCTGCAGCATTCAACCGGTTTTTCGACAAAACATCTTTTTATTTTGCAATGAAAAGTAATAACCATCCAGAGGTGTCTGCAACACTTCTTGAATCCGGGTTTGGTCTGGATGTTTCCAGTGGTGCAGAGTTACAAACAGCTTTAACTTTAGGCGCAAATGATATTATCTTCAGCGGTCCTGGCAAGACAAATGATGAACTGGCTTTAGCAATTCTGCATCGCGACCGGACAACACTTCTTTTAGACAGTTTTGGGGAACTTGAACGGCTTAAGGCCCTGGTATCCAGATCCGATGACATCAATCCCGTCAGGGTCGGAATTCGATTGACAACAAATCCAAACGGGTTATGGAGAAAATTTGGCATTGTCCCGGAAAAACTGCCAACATTCTGGAACCAGGTTAAAAATCTTTCAACTATCCAGTTTAAAGGTCTTCAATTTCATTCAAGCTGGAATCTGACACCGGACAGGCAGGTAGAATTTATTATGCTCCTGGGCAATATTCTGAATAACATGCCCGAAGATTTCAATCAAAGTATAGAATTTATTGATATCGGTGGTGGATACTGGCCTGGCGAAGGAGAATGGCTTCAGTTTGCCGGAACACCAGAAGGGATTTACCATAAGGCAATGGATAAAAATCTTGAACCTGTTGAAACCCATTACATAATACCCGGAACACCCATAGAAAAATTTGCGCAAACACTTTTCGCGGCAATAAGTAAGCATATCTTCCCCTTTGTAAACTGCCGGATATGTTTTGAGCCCGGGCGATGGATCTGCCATAGTGCCATGCATATCCTCTTTACAATAGTAGATAAGAAAGGTCATGACCTGGTCATTACAGATGCAGGCACCAATGCCATTGGCTGGGAACGGTTTGAAACCGATTATTTCCCCATCCTCAATTTGAGCAGAAGTGCATTACAGGAAAAATTGTGCAGTGTTTTAGGATCTTTGTGTACCCCCCACGATGTCTGGGGGTATACCTATTTCGGCAATGATATTCAGGTGGGAGACCTTTTAATGATCCCTTGTCAGGGAGCCTATACATACAGTCTTTGCCAAAATTTTATAAAGCCCTTGCCTGGATTTGTAAAAATTTAATTTTTGTCCCTGATCAGAACTCCTCAGAATCTTCATCCTCATCAAGGTCAACATCAGAATCCTTATCTTCTTCTTCTTCAAAATCGTCACCAAATATTTCAGGGATATGGTCATCATCTGAATAGTCATCATCCATAAATACCAGATCTTCATTCCCCTCAACAATAGTTATGATCGCTTCTCTTAAGTTTCTTTCAAAACTCTCTGAAAAATCACCATTTGAATCCGGCCAGAATTCATATTCTTCTTCATCCTCATCAATCAAGTCATATATATCTGAGACAAGGCTCGGGTCTTCCAGTTCCTGTCCATATGATTCGATAATATCAGTATAAAGATCATAAAGTTCAAATTCTTCGACAGCAAGCTGTACCGTCAATCTTTTTGCCATTTGCAATATCCTTAAAACCATGGTTAATTTTTAATTTTCTTTTAAAATAAAGTCATTTATTTTTTTTGTCAACCAGGT
>JAHJDU010000626.1 GCA_018812385.1 Pseudomonadota bacterium | reverse complement strand
TTTTTAAACCCGTCATAGTTAACCCGGTTATTTGTGACATGCTTTTTTAAAAGCGATGCATAAATATGATTGTCAATATCGTTATTTGCCAGGGCGTGGCTTGCAAAAAATAAAAATAGAATAAATAAACCCGTGATATATTTATACCTCTTTTTCATACCTATACCTCTTGTTTCAGTAGTTTGTGAAACCAAGACTCAGATCATTCCGATCCCTGCAAAAATATCGAGCCCACCGTGAAAAATGGGTTTCAGTTCAAGTCTTAGCTCAAGATACGATTTCCACTCCCTTGATGGGAGGATGATTCCTGTGCGCCACCCTTTAAAATCAGTTGACAGCTTTTTCCCGATTTCCTGGTAAAATGATTGGGTATCTTTTTTTTCACCAAGTCTTTTCCCATAGGGCGGGTTTAACATTATTACCCCTTTTTCCCCATGGGATATCCTGGAAGGATAGATGGAAAAAAAGTCTTTTTGACAGACGTCTATGATACGATTAAAGTGTGGGTTTGAGATATTTTGTTCCAAACTGGTTAAGGCCATATCATCAATATCAGATGCAAAGATCTGTTTTTCTGCAAAGCTGATAATTTTTTTTTGATCCTGTTTTTTCATATAAGCATAGGCTTTTGGGCTGAAACCCGGCCAGCTTTCAAATGCAAAGGACCTGAAAAATCCTGGTGGCAGGTTGGTTTTCATCATGGCGGCCTCAAGGGAAAAAGTCCCTGACCCGCACATGGGATCAATTAGTATGTCTTCTTTTGAAAACCCGGCCCAGAAAAGCATGGCAAAAGCCAGGTTCTCTCTTAATGGCGCCGTGTGTACCTTTTGTTTAATGCCTCTTTTAAATAAAAGATCTCCAGTGCTGTCCAGGGAGATGGTGAAATCATCGTTATCAGCCCTGATATAAATCGTCTGGTTTGATTTGTTTTCAACAGGTGAGGTAAAAGAATCCTCCAAATTTAATTGATTTTGAATAATTTTTTCGCACCGTTGTGCAATGGCATCGGAGTGGTAAAGCCTTGATTTTTTTGTTGTAACATTAAACTTGAGGCTAGAATTTTTCGGCAGATAGAGTATCCAGTCAATGTCGTCTATTTTTTTTCAAGTTTTTCAAAAGAGTCTGCTTTAAACTGGCTGATCCGCATCAAAATTCTTGAAGGGCTCCCTAAATGAAGATTGAACAATAAACATGTTTCAAGTTTGCTTTTAAATTCAATACCACCAGGAGTGATCTTCAAGTGATCTTCAGGCAATCCCAGGGCAAGCATTTCATTTTGGCAGACTTTTTTTAATCCAGGTGAACAAACAGCAAAAAATTGATGCTCCCTTCCGATAATTCTTCTTTTTATTCTTTTTTCAAATGAAGATGTTTTCATTGCTATAATCTTTCCTTTTAAATACAAAGGGCTGTCCCTTGAATTTTTGTCCTGAGTTGTCATGGGAACAGTCTATCATAAGTGTATCAAGAAGATTTTTCTGTCTGAGTTTTTCCTGGATTTTTTCAACAGGGACCGGGCTTTTGTTTAAAAATAAACTTTAGCGCAAAACAGGCAGGCCAGTATAAAAATAATATCAAAAATAAAATCTGTCTGGTATGCAAAATTTCATCTGTTTTTCCTTTGTTAGACCAGATAGACCATATATCTTCCCCTAAGTCAAGGACATTGATGCATCTTTTGCCTATTTGCAAAGCCGGCATCACCATATACACCGCATTCTGTCATTGGATACAAACCAAAGCCCTTTAATAATTCTCTATTTAGCGGAAATGCCAAGATTGGCATTTCCGCTAAATGGTTAGATAAAGTCCTTTTGGGGGTGATAAGAAATGAAATATTTTAAATTAATTTCCGGGACCGGTCTTCCTTTTGATGACGATTTTCATCGAAGCCTGGCGGCCCAATCATATGACAGATCTTTTTGTCCAGAGGGTGTCGCAAGACAATACCTTGCTATTATGACCCAAAAGGATAGGGCTTCAGATCTTGAAAAATTAGCAATCCCGGTACTTATTATACATGGAGATGATGATCCCGTGATTCCATTGGCAGGGGGAAAAGCCACCGCTGCAGCAATACCCAATTCAGAATTAAAAATAATCAAAGGAATGGGACATGCAATACCAAACTTAGAAGCTTATTGGTCTGACATCTTAGAGGCAATGGCAAATCACATGGGTGATTGAAGACATGGCAAAGATTTTATATAATCACTGTTGCCAATAAAAGGGCGAGATAGAAGAACAGGAAAAGAAGAAAGATCTATGATACAAAAAAATATTTCTGGCAGCCGATAAAATGACAGGGTATCTTCTACAGACATATAATTTTATAAAACCTTTTGAATGAAGAAAAAAATATAATATTAATATGACACATGCAGCCTGATCGCTGCATCGTGTTTATTTTTTTCATTTGGCCACATAGTACATAATGTGCCCGGGGGGGCCTTTTTTTGATCTGCACATTGCATAAAATATTTTTTTTTGGTCGGGTAACTCTATCAAGTTGAATGGGGGCCTTGGTTTATTTACTTTTGCTTTTTCTCATATAATTGAATTAATTTTTTAAAAATTTATTTACTTTGCACCATTATTTATATTACTGTGATTTTCGGTATAAGAATTTTAATAGTGGGTAATTTTTGTCTCCAATTATACAGTAATGGAAGATTTGAAAATTTGATTTTGGCCTATCCCATATAATGGAATTTTGAATCTATGAAGAAAAATAATATAGCTACAACATATCATGCCCGGAAGGTTTCAATCAAATTAAAATGGTAAAGAAACTTATCAGATGAAAAACAAAACAAAAATAAAAGTTCCGATATTCATAAAATTGATGGTTTTTTCATGCCTTCTGGTCATCGTTATTATTTCTTCTATTGGATTTTTAGTATCAAATGTTCAAAAAAATCAATTCAAGGACCAGTTGATCAATTTTGGTGAAAGTCTTATCCATATCATGGCCAAAAATGCTCCGGATAAACTATTGGCAGGAGAAGATCTTGCTTTGTTTCAACTCGTAAAAGATATTTCAGAGAATGAACAAATTGTCATGGCCAGTATTACCAACCAGAAAAATATAATTGTTGCCCACAGCGATCTTGATCAGGTCAATAAAAATTATGAGCCGCCAGGCAATCTTTCAAAAAGCAAAATAAATGCCCAGGGTATTCTTTTCAGTACATTTGGAATTGATAAAAATGAGTCTTTATTCTTAGAAAAACCGCTGACATATCAAAATATCGACATTGGAACGGTCCGAATTGTGATTTCCCAGAAACTCATTGAAAAAAATATTGCACAGTCAAAAAAATATATTTTGATATCCTTTGTGGTAATTATCTTTTTGGCACTTCTGATGAGCCTTGGGTTCAGTATTTATTTCTCACATCCCATCAATCTTTTAAAAAAGAGCGTGGAAATCTTCGGCACCGGAGATTATGAACACCAGGCAGATATAACCAGTAACGATGAACTTGGAGATCTTGCAGATGCCTTTAATCAAATGGTACGAGATATTGCTCTCAAGGAAAAAATAAAAGATTCTTTTGGCCGGTATGTTGCTCCTGAAATTGTTGAAATGATACTGGCCAACCCTTCAGGTCACTGGATGAAAGCCGCTTCAAAAGAAGCAACGGTTTTATTTACGGATATCCGGGGTTTTACAGCTCTTTCTGAAGACAAAGAGCCTGAAGTTATCGTTGACATGCTCAATGATCATTTCACAAAGATAACCGACATCATTATCCGCCATGGCGGCCATCTTGATAAATTTGTAGGGGATGCTGCCATGGCTGTTTTCGGTATTCCAAAAGAAAACCCTAACCATGCAAAGGATGCGGTAAAAGCATCTCTTGAGATCATGAGCCTGATAGAAGAAAGTGCTCTGAAAACGAACCAGGGTGCACCTGTATTGAGAATTGGGATCGGTATTAATACAGGAGAAATGGTTTCCGGGAATTTGGGCTCCAATAAGAAAATGGAATACACCGTCATTGGCGATAATGTCAATATTGCATCCCGGCTGACATCCCTGGCTGATCCCGGTGAAATCCTTATCAGCAGTAAAACCTATGATTACTTAGACAAAACAGATGATTTCAAATTTCAAGAAAAAGGACGAATTTCCATTAAAGGCCGAAAAATCAAAATCCAGGTGTTTAAGCTTATTATTCCCGGTACAGATGATACTACTAACCCTTAAGGACGGTAATATGTGATGAAAACAAGCCCGGTTTTAAAAACGATCATACTTATGGCCATTATCTGCCTTTCTTCCTGTGTACCAAAGGAAACAATCGTTCCGGAAGAAAGAGACATGCCAATCACCTTCAAATCAGACAAATATATCATCTGCACCCTTACAAAAAATATGTCCCCAGCTCTTTTGGCCGAAAAATTTCTTGGAGATGAGAAAAAGCTATGGATGATTGAAGATGCTAATAAAGATGCCCTTTATCATACGGGTGAAACCATTGTGATCCCTCTTATGATTGAAAACAAGGCCGGGCTTTATAAAAATGGGTATCAGACAGTACCCATTCTTTGTTATCATAAATTTTCAAAGAATTGTTCCTCACAGTACTGCATGCCTGAGGATGTTTTTGCTTCGCAGATGAAATATTTAAAAGACAATCATTACCGGGTCATCACCATGAAAATGCTCCTGGAATATTGAATACAAAAAAGCTGTGCCCCAAAAATCTGTGGTCATTACTATTGATGACGGATATAAATCGGTTTATGACATTGCTTTTCCAATTCTCAAACAATATGGATTTACTGCAACCCTTTTCATTTATAATGAGTTTGTGTCAGGCGGCAGTGCATTAACATGGGAACAGATTCGTGAAATGAAAGCAGCTGGTTTTGAAGTCGGATCTCACACGATCTCCCATGCCGATCTTGCCGTTCAGAAACCAGAAGAAAATGAGACCGATTATATTCAGAGAATTACCTATGAACTTGTGCAATCAAAAGAGATACTGGATACAAAACTGGACCAGAACACAACTCTTTTGGCGTTCCCATTTGGCAGCACCAACCAAACGGTCATCAATATCTGCAAAACGGCTGGCTATACTGCCGGCTTATCGGTTATCCGTGGTGGAAATCCATTTTTCAGAAACCCTTTCCTGATTCTAAGAGATCAGATTCTTTCACAGGAACCGGCAGAATTTATCTCCAGCCTTGAAACATTTCAATCTCTTTTACTGGAGGACAAGATCAATGACTAGGCAGCTCTGCATTTGTATCTTTTTTGTTTTCAGCCTGTTTTTTATAGGCTGTGCTACTCCCGTAAAAAAACCGGCTGCAACCATGGAAACGGAAAAAAATCATCTTGCCACAGAATTTTATGAAAAAGCACTTAACCTGGAACATCAAAAAGAGTTTGTTGAGGCCAGAAAAAACTATGAACTGGCATTTACAACAGATCCCGTAAATAAAGAAGCCGAACAAGGTATCCTTAGAATGATCCATCAGCTGCAAGCCCTTGCAGAGAAGCACTTTCTTAAAAGCACTCTCTTACACAAAAAAGGAAAATACAATGAAGAAAGACGGTCTCTTCTCATTTCACTTCGACTCTGGCCTGAACACATAAAGGCACGACAGGCATTAATGGCCAACGAGAATCTGAATATTCAAAAATATATCAGGCATACTATAGAAAAGGGAAACACACGTTCAAAAATTTATAAGACATTGGCCATAGAATTTTTTAAGGGCCAACAATTTGACGATGCCATTGTAGAATTCAAAAAAGTATTAAGCGCCAATCCCAATGACAAAGAGACAATGGATTACATTTCAGATGC
>JAHJDU010000625.1 GCA_018812385.1 Pseudomonadota bacterium | reverse complement strand
TTCAAGATAGGCTTCAACCCTTTCATAATCCTGTTTTGAGAATCCCAAGCCTCGTTCTATGGTATCTTTAACTCTTTTTTCTGCACTCTTGGAAGGGTATTTATATAGTTTCATTCTTTTTGTTTTTCCAAAAAATTATGCTTTACTATGGTGTATGATCATATGGCTTTTAAATACTGATAAACGCAAGACATATAATATCCGTTGGCTTTTTTATAGCAAAAGGGACGCTATAAAGCCATCAAATAAATTTAAACAAGGTTATTTAAGGAAAGGCTGCAAGCCTTAAAAGCCTTAAGGGCGGACACCCGTAAACAGTCCCCTTAAAAAAATAAGGGCAGAAAATCTGCCCTTATTTTTAGTGTTATTCAATTTAAATTTTAAAATTTAAGCGTTTTTGACAATTCTTCGGAAGTAAAATCCCAGGTTGTATTATGGGGTGGAAATGTTTCATTAAACATTTCCGGAAGCTGGTCATCAATTTCTGTGAAACCGGCCCTCCTGTTAAATTCTTTTTCATTGGTCAAGATGGATTTTCCAAGGGCAACAACATCATCTGGGGTGAGTGTCAGTCCATACCTTGCATTGAGCATGTCGACGATGGTCTGTACCCCGTCTTCATTGTCAAGCACAGCAAAGGCAATAAACAGACAAAGCCCTGCCGCATCGATGGCTGCTGTGGCGACCTGAAGGTTCTGGGAAAGCTCAATATTTCCTTCTTTTTTGAGGGGGTCTATGGTTCCGCCAACACTCAAAATATTGGCAGTAACACCGTATCCAGCTGTATGATCCGCACCCATGGGAGTTGTGGCATAGGTCACCCCAACGCCTTTACAGGATCGTGGGTCATAGGCTGGAAGGGCCTGGTTTTTCACCACAGGTACCCGGTCTACGCCCAGAGCATCGCCAGTGAATCCAGCACCATTACCAATGATTTTTCCTTCAGGCGCATATTCACCGACTTTTGACAGAAGAGCAATGGCAGCCTTGCCGTCTCCCCATGGAATCATGCCGCCTTCCATGGCAATCCCCAGAGTGACGCCCATTTCAATGGTATCAAGGCCGAAATCATCACTGAGCCTGTCCAGCATGGCAATATCATCCAGGTCTTTTATGGTGGTATGGGCACCAAATGCCCAGATGGTTTCATATTCAAAACCAGATGTGAGATACTTGCCATCTTTGTCATGGTACACATTGGAACATTTAATAATGCAGCCGGGGTGGCATCCTTCCGAAGTAACTCCGCCTCTTTGTTCAATGAGCTCTGCCATTTTTTCGCCGCTGATATCCTGGGCATGCTCAAACCGGCCGAACCTGAAGTTTTTGGTGGGAAAGGTGCCGGCTTCATTGATTACATTGACGAGGACTGCTGTGCCAAGGGCAGGCAATCCCTGGCCAGATACGGGATGGCTTCTTAACATGTCCACCCATCTCTTATTGGCGGCTTTAAAGGCTTCCGGGTCTTTCATTTCAATTCTGGGTGCACCCTTGTCATCCACGACGATGGCTTTTATTTTTTTGGACCCCATGACGGCCCCCAGGCCTCCTCTGCCATGAGCACGTCCCGGCCTTCCATTCAAGTCAGCCTGCTGGATGCTTGCACCTTTCAAGCATTGTTCACCTGCCTGGCCAATACTGAGAACGGCAACATTTTTACCGTATTTTTCCCACAGGCTTTCCATGACAGCATAGTTGCCTTTTCCGACAAGGTCACCTGCCGGCAGAATTTGGACCCCATCATTGTTAATCACAATTATGCTGAAGTCATTCCCTTCCGGCTTATCTTCAAGAATCAGGCCTGCAATGCCTAATTTTGCAAGCTTCTGGGAAGCATATCCGCCGGCATTACTCTCTTTGATACCTCCGGTGAGCGGTGATTTTGCACCTGCTGACAGTCTGCCTGAATTGGCTGCAGGAGACCCTGTAAGCAGTCCCGGAGAAAAGATCAATTTGTTAAATTTTCCAAGCGGACGACAGGTCGCCGGTACTTCATCAAGAATCATTTTGGATGTGAGTGCCCGGCCTCCTAAACCTGCATAAGCTTCCGAAACTTCTTCAAACCCAAAGGTTTTTTCTTTGGTGTTTATCCTTAAAAATTTTCCCATTTTTTCCTCCTTGGCAAGGGTTAATAAAAAATAATAATTATTTTTTTCGTCGTTTTTTTCTGTCGGGTGGAGCCATTTTTACCATCTTAGGTTCAAATTTTGCCACAATTTCAACAAGATCCTTTTGTTGATCCATGACATCTTCAATGTTTTTGTATGCCATGGGTATCTCATCAAGTCCAGCAGAAATTAACGTTATCTTCTTTTTTTGTAAAATATTCTGTAAATCTTTAAAACTGAATAGTTTCATGGCAGCATTCCGGCTCATTTTCCGCCCGGCCCCGTGTGCGGCTGACCTTAAAGATTCATCATTTCCAAGTCCCCTGACAATGAATCCCGGATCAGCCATGGAACCGGGGATGATGCCTATAACACCAATGTCCGCAGGAGTTGCCCCTTTGCGGTGAACAATTACCGACTGCAATCCGATTTTTTCTTTCCAGGCAAAATTATGATGGTTTTCTACTGTGGCAAGTGCCTTTTCGTTGATAAAGCCCAATACAGCATCATGGATAATTTCATGGTTGGCAGATGCGTATCTTCCCATAAGTTCCATGGCCTTGAAATATTCAAGGCCCTCCCCCCTTTTCATGTCCAGCCAGGCAAGGTTATTCAATGGTTTGCCAAGCTCAGGATGAAGCCTCCTTGCAAGACTTGAGTAATGATCTGCTATCTTGGCACCCGCACCCCTGCTGCCAGAGTGGGTTAAAAATGCGATATATTCTCCCGATTTTAGTCCGATATCATCCTGAAGTAAAGTCAATTTGCCAAACTCTGCAAAATGATTTCCTGATCCACTTGTTCCTAATTGTTTATGGGCTTTGTCTTTTAATGAATTAACCACATGGCTGAATGCCCAGTCTTCATCCATGACGTCATGCTGTCTGGGACGGTGGAATCCTTCTCCCACACCAAATTTTGTCTGAGTTTCAAGGGCCTGTCTGAAGATCTGGTTATGGGTTTCATATTCCATGAAAGGGATGGGAAGCACAGATAATTTCATCCGGCAGGCAATGTCAACTCCCACGGCATAGGGGATGACTGCATCCTTAACCGCCAGCACACCCCCGATGGGAAGCCCGTATCCCATATGGGCATCCGGCATCAATGCGCCTTTAATGGAAATCGGCAGGCTTATAGCATCGTCCATTTGCGATATAGCGGCAGGGTCGAGATCTTTTCCCCAAATGGTATATTTCGCCTTTTTTGTCATATTATTTATGCTTTTTAACTTAAGAAAGACTGCCTGATTCTGACAGCTCAAGAAGCCCTTCAAGGTCTTTAATGAAAATGGTTTTTGTCTGTACCTCAATATAAGAAGAATCCATCATTTTTTTTAATATTCTGGAAATGGTTTCAGGCGTAGTACCGATCAGGTTGGACAATTGCGCCTTTGAGATGGGAAGTATCACCTGTTTTTCGTTTTTTTGTTCTTTGGAAAGTGTGAGAATATAGGCTGCAAGCCTTGCAGGAACTTCTTTTAAACTCAGGTTTTCAATCTGTATGGTAAAGTCCCGAAGCCGCTTTGACAAATCTGCCAGCAGGAGCATCCCAAGTCCTGGTGTTGCCGTAATCAAATCTACAAATTTATCTCTGGGAAGGAAAAGAATGACAGATTTTTCAAGGGCCATGGAAGAGGCGGGGAAGTTTTTTCCTTCAAAAACCGGAACCTCGCCAAAGGTGTTGCCAGGACCGTAAATATGAAGGATCTGCTCTTTACCTTCAAAGGAAAGTTTGAAAACTTTAATCTTTCCTTTTTCAACCATATAAAACCCGTCTCCCTTATCTCCTTCACGGAAGATCATCTCGCCCCTGTCAAATTTAAGAGTTGAGGCAATGGAAGTTATTTTTTCCAGGTGCTCATCAGAAAGGCCTGAAAAAAGAGGGATTGTTTTTAGGTTTTTAATAATATACAATTCTCGTGTTAATGTTCGAAAATACTTAAAAAACTTCAAAAGCTAAAAAAAAAATCAAAAAAAGTAGGTTACTTGATCCAGGTCAAGGATTTATATTCTTTTTTATAATAAGTTCACACCAGGATGTAAAGATTAATTGTTCGTCAACCATAATATAAGGAGAAACTAACATGTTTTGTTTTCAATGTCAGGAAACA
>JAHJDU010000624.1 GCA_018812385.1 Pseudomonadota bacterium | reverse complement strand
GGATCATAGGCAATGATGGGAGCCACAGGGCCAAAGGTTTCTTCTCGATAGATCAGCATATCAGAAGTTACATTGGTGAGTATAGTTGGGGCATAAAAATAACCCTTTTCAAGGGGGCTGTCCATAAGCCTTTTTCCGCCTGTAATGAGGTGTGCACCTTTTTTAAGGGCATCTTTTACCTGGTTTTCAACCTTTGAAATAGCATCAAGACTTACAAGGGGGCCAATCCTGACATCTTTGTCCATTCCATTGCCTGGTTTCATTGCTTTGACACGAGTTGTAAATTCTTGAGTAAATGCATCAACCATGTGACGGGGTACAAAGATTCTGTTGGGGCTGATACAGGCCTGGCCTGTATTTAAGAATTTTACCAGGACGGCTCCTTTGGCAGCATGGACAGGATCTGCATCATCATAAACAATAAACGGGGCATGTCCTCCAAGTTCAAGGGAAATTCGTTTCATGTGCGCTGCCGCTTCCTGGGCCAGCATTTTGCCCACCTTGGTTGAACCTGTAAAGGTCAGTTTCCGGATAATGGGGTTGGAAACAAACTGTGCTCCCACGGGTTTCGGGTCAAGGGAGGTGACAAGGTTTACCACTCCGGATGGAATTTTTGCTTCTTCAAAAATTTTAAACATTTCCATGGCACAAAGGGGGGTTGCCTCGGCTGGTTTCAACACCACTGTACATCCGGCAGCAAGGGCAGGGGCCAGTTTCCTTGTTATCATTGAAACAGGATAATTCCAGGGTGTGATGGCACCCACTACGCCTACAGGCTGCTTTAAAACAATGAAACGCTGATCCGGCCTTGCAGACGGAATGGTCTGTCCGTAAACCCTTTTGGCTTCTTCAGCAAACCATAATAAGAAATCCGCACCATACTGAACTTCGTTACGGGCAGCAGTAAGGGGTTTGCCCTGTTCCATGGTCATGATCCTGGCAAGGTCTTCTTTTTTATCCAGCATGATTTTCCATGCAGTGTATAAATACTGTGACCGCTGGTAGGCTGTTAATGAAGACCAGGCGGGGAAAGCACGATCTGCCGCTTCAATTGCAAGGCATACATCCTGACTGCTCCCATCTGGCACCTGGGCTAAAACCTCACCTGTTGCCGGATTAAACACATCAAATACAGCATTGTTTTGCGCTTCTCTCCATTTTCCATCAATAAACATGATATGCCCTTTTTGTGATTAAAAATTTAAATTTTCTTTCCTGAGATGATTTTTTCCTCATTCAACCTGTCCTTTATACCGGATACCTGTAATTTCATCTTTTTTAAAGTCAAACAAAACCCTGGAGGTTTTTTTTTGTTCCAGAACGACTCGGTCATTCTGGGTTACGCTTCCAATAATGTTGGCATCAATGTTCCGGTTTGAAAATAGTTCCAGAACTTTTTTTGAGTTCTCCGGTTTGACGGCAAGGATAAAACCAAAACTCTGGAAACAATGGAGCCAGTCATTAAGCTCAATTGAGTCAGGTCTTGGTATGGCATCCAGATTTATGGTTCCGCCTTTTCCCGAGTTTTCCAGAAATATGGAAACCGTGCCAAGAATACCAGCATTGCTGATGTCTTTTGCAGCACAGGATAATTCTTGTTCAGCAATCAATGGCAATATTTCAAGGCGGTGAAGCAATTGTTCGGGAGTTTTGCCGGAATTTGCATCCCAACTGACAACAGAATGGCATCCAGGACTTCCATTGAGATCCACGGCCAGGATCAGGTCATCACCTTCCTTTGCCATGTGGCTTCTAAGAAGCTTTTTTGCCACACCGAGGATAGCCACGCTCAACGAAGGGGTTTTAATTTCAGGATCAGGATGGAGATGGCCCCCCAGCATGGGGACCCGAAGTTTATGGCATCCTTTTTCAATGCCTTCCACAATAAGGGCACGTTGTTCTTCATTTCCACTGGCTAAAACATTGACCATGCCAATGGGTCTGCCGCCCATGGAATAAATATCATTCACGGTCACCATGACCGATGCTTTGCCGGCAGCATAGGGTTCGTTGATGATCAGATTTGTCATCATTCCATCAGTTGCAAAAAGCAGGTATTCATCCTTAAAGGGTATGACTGCAGCATCATCACCGAAATTTGGCAGGGCATTCCCGTATTTATGCGTGGCATAAAGTTTTTCCACTACAGCCTTAATGGGGTGTTTGCGTACAAGGCCAACATAATTTCTGACAGACTCGACAATTTGGTCTAAATTTATATCGTTCATACTTGAATATCTTTCGGAACAAGGTTCAACTCAGCCTTAAATAAATGGTCTTTGCGAACCGACGGCAAACCCTATGAAAGGACCAGCCGCCGGTTCGCTATACAGGCATCAGTGCCTGGTAATGGATTTATTTGTATTTGTCCGGCATAGATGAAATGGTTCCATCCCAGGTATCAACTTTGCCTACTACTTCGTCTGTTTCAGGAAACCAGGTCTGTGTGACACACTTGGATTCTGTGAAGAATGTAAAACCGTCCTTACCCATGACATGAAGATCTCCGAAAAAAGAGTCTTTGTGGCCGGTAAAACCGAAAATTCCTAAAGGAACGGGGATACCGACATTAATACCGACCATGCCGGCGTCTGTCAGGTTTGCAAACTCACGGGCATAGTGTCCGTTCTGGGTATAAATGACAGACCCATTGGCAAACCGGCTTTTATTCATGAGGGCCAGGCCTTCTTCAAAGGAATCCACCCGCTTGATGCAAAGCACGGGGCCAAAAACCTCTTCATCGCCAATGGTCATCTCTTCGGTGACATTGTCAAAGATAGTCGGTGCAAGATAGAATCCGTTTTCATATCCTTCTACTGTGGGATTTCTGCCGTCAACAATTAGATCTGCTCCTTCTTCAATGCCTTTTTCAATCCAGCCGGTGATAAATTTCAGGTGACCTTCATTCATGACTGGTCCCATGCCCGTATTGGGATCATAGGCCGGTCCCAATGTCAATTCTGCAACAAATTTTTTCAGGTAATTAATCAACTCATCTGCAATAGCGTTTTCAACGACAATAACAGGACAGGCCATACACCTTGCACCGGCACATCCACAATAGGCATTGATAATTCCCCTGGCAGTTCTTTCCAGTTTGGCATCCCTTAGAACCAGGGCGTGGTTCTTTGCCTCGGTCAGGGCCTGAACCCTTTTACCATGTGCTGCCGCAGTTTTGTAGATATGTTTTCCAACACTTGTGGATCCCACAAAACTTACGCCTTTGATATCCGGATGTTTCAGGAAAATTTCCGCTTCATTTCTTCCGGCCGTTACAACACTGAGAACGCCTTTGGGAAGTCCTGCCTCCCGCCAGAGTTCTGCCATCCGCAAGGCTGACTGGGGTACAAAGCTGGCTGCCTTGAGAATCATGCAGTTTCCAGTGGCAATACATATGGGGGACATCCAACCATGTGGAATCATGGCCGGGAAATTCCAGGGTGCAATGCCTGCAAAAACACCAATGGGGTGATGGTAGAGAACGGTATCATATCCTTTGCTGGCATCCATGAGAGATTCGCCCTTCATCAGGTGGGGAGCTCCGCAGGCAAATTCAACAACCTCATTCACCTTTAATACGTCTCCCATAGACTCAGTCCAGTTTTTGCCTTCTTCCTGGCACAAAAGATAGGTCAGCTCTTCCAGGTGTTCTTCAACAAGGGCCTTAAATTTGTATAGAACCTGAACCCTTTTGCTCACAGGGGTTGCAGACCATGCCGGATATGCTTTTTTGGCACTTTCTATGGCAAAATCCACTTCTTTTTGCGTACATTGCGGGGCATGGGCTATAATTTCTCCTGTGGATGGATTATAACAATCCATGTAATTTGTTGTGGATGATACCTTGAATTCTCCGTCGACAAAATATTTTAGTTTTTTTACTGGATTGTCTGCTGATTCATCTTCAATATCATAATATCTGTTCTGTTCCATTTGTTCTCCTTTGTTTAAATTATTTTGTTGTGAACTGTTTTTCTATAAAACATTAACCGGAGAGGGAGTGATTGCCCCCTGATGCTCCGGATTAAAAGCTATTTTTCTAATCAAGTTTGCAGCTATTTCATAGGTTTGATCTTTTCCTGAAGGATAAACTGCACCAGCTCTGCGTGGGTCTATTTCACAAATATCCATGCCGGCAAGTTGAATTGAATCGGAAAAAATCTGTGCCACAGCATCCCCAAGTTTATAGATTTGTGACTCATTTAACCCTTTCCAATTGCGGAATCTAACGCCTTCAAGTGCATTGTTCGCCCCTATGTCCATATCAATGGAAATATATACATAGGGGGTGGAAATATTTTTAAAAAATCCTGAAATTTTTTTAGGATTTAATTTGCATTCTTTTTTAGTTATGATTTTTGTTCCCATGTGCTTGAGACTCACATAGGCATTTGTATATTTTTTAATCCGGACATCCTTGATCCGCAGAAATTTTTTTTCAGGATAATCGCTGACTCCGATAATATAAAGATTTTTCGGATCCACCTGTTTTTCGGCCACAAGGCTGTGTACAAAGGAACTGGCATTGTAGGAATCTGAACGGTTATACAAAAATGGATCATTTACATCATGGACAGAAGATGGGTTGTTATCCATATCATATTGAATTGCTCCTGCAAGCACAGGCATGGGAACAGCGTCTGTATGACTGTCAATAATAATTAAAGACAGATTGTCTTTGCCGTAATGGCGGGACAGTGCAGAATAAACACCTCCGGTGAGAGAATGGTCAATCCCGACCATACAGGGAATGTCGGGCAGAATCTGATCCCTGACAAATTGATCTGTCGCATCTGCAAAATTTTTACATCCATTATTGTCAATAAAAGAAATAAAATTTTCAGTGGTGATTTTTGAGTGATCTGCGGAACGTGGTTTTGGGCCCAGCCAGGATGGTACGTCTAATGAGCCAAGATTATCCCAGCAATCCTTTGGAAGATATGGTCCAAGATTATCCATGACCCCATCAAGGGGATCATCAAATCCTCTGGCAGCCCAGACACCATTTCGTTTCTCCTGGATCGAATCATATTTTTCATCACAATCCATGGGACAGCCAAAGAACATCATTTTTTTATTGAAATTGCTTTTCATTATGTATTGTCAAATATAAGCAAAAAGGGATTTTTGTCCATACCTTATTATTACACAGACAAATGGGATTGAATAATCTCCGGGTTGTCCATAAGTTCCTTGGTTGAAGCAACTTTGACAATCTCACCTTTGGTTCCCATTAAATAATGGCGGCTGGCTACTTTAAGTGCCATGCGGTAATTCTGCTCAACTATCAGCATTGTTATTCCCGATTGTATACAGAATTTTAAGACAACATCCGTGATCATCTGCACAAGTAAAGGAGATAGCCCCTGTGAAGGCTCGTCCATGATGATGATTTTGGGGTTGCTGATAAGGGCCCGGCCAATGGCCAGCATCTGCTGTTCACCACCACTGAGTGTTGCACCGTCCTGGTTGGTTCTTTCTGCAAGTATTGGGAAATGATCACATATTTTTTCAAAGGTCCAGGCATCTTTGTCATTTCCGGGTCTGGCAGCCAGCATGAGATTTTCTTCCACACTCAACCCCGGGAAAATATGCCTTTCAGCAGGCACATAGGCCACCCCCATTTTGGAGATTTTATGGGGTTGAAACCTTGTTGTGTCAGTACCATCAATATATATGCTCCCTGATCGAGGCGGGGTCAGTCCCATAATCGTCCTCAGAGTAGTGGTTTTCCCCACCCCGTTTCGTCCAAGAATCGAAACAGTTTCCTGTTTTTCTACGTACATGGACAAGCCTTGAATAACGTGGCTTACACCGTAATAGGTTTGAATTTCCTCAATATTAAGGATTTTATTCCTCTTTTCCAAGATATGCCTCCCTGACCTGCTGATTGTTCCGGATCTCCTCTGGTGTTCCCTCTGCAATGGTACAGCCATATTGAAGAACTGTAATTTTATCTGAAATACTCATTACCAAATCCATATCATGTTCAACCAATACAACACAAATTTCATTAGCCAGCTCTTTAATCAGTTCTGATATATGTCGGGTTTCTGCTGGGGACATTCCAGCAGTGGGCTCATCCAGAAATAGAATTTTTGGATCCCCGGCCAGGGCAATTGCCACTTCCAATACCCGTTGATCACCATATGCCAGGTTCTTTGCAGGTCTGCCTGCCAGATCTTTTAATCCAAGACGTTCCACTAAGGCCCAGGTTTTCTCGGTTACCGCCGTAAGGCTTTGTTTTGAGGAGAAAATTCTTAAAGAACCGCCATCTTTAGCCTGCCGGGCAATTCTTAAATTTTCAAATACACTGAGATTTTCAAAAATGCTGTTAATCTGAAACGTCCGGCAGATACCCATTTTTACCAGTTCATGGGTTGGTTTGTTGGTAATCTCCTGACCTTTAAAAAATATTTTTCCGGAACTGGCACCTATTTTTCCGGTAACAATATTGATAAAAGTTGTTTTACCGGCACCGTTTGGACCGATAATAGACGTAAGACCTTGTTTGTCTACACTGAAACAAACCTGGTTTGTCGCCATCACACCACCAAAACTGCGGCACAAATTTTCTGTACAGAGTAGTTCCGCCATTATCAACCCTTTCGGAATCGTTTGAGATGCTCGCCCAGACCGACGAATCCCGTTGGTAAAAATAAAACCAGAAAAATAACAACCAGCCCAAGATAGATTTCCCAATGTTCTGACATGGTACTGATATAGTCCTGAATATAAATAAAAATGGCCGCACCCATAAATGCGCCCCATAAAGAGCCCATACCGCCCAGAAGAACCATCATTAATACACCGGCCCCGGCAAAGGCGCTCATGGTGGATGGGCCGATATATCCTTTATACAGGATAAACAAAGCACCTGCGATGCTGGCCAGAATACAGGCAAGCATCCAGCCCAGAAGCTTGTACATACGCACATTAATCCCCACAAAAGAAGCGCGGCCTTCATTTTCACGTATGGCTTCAAGAACAGCACCAAAGGGTGAATTGATA
Source organism: Pseudomonadota bacterium (assembly GCA_018812385.1). Taxonomy (GTDB): domain Bacteria; phylum Desulfobacterota; class Desulfobacteria; order Desulfobacterales; family Desulfobacteraceae; genus Desulfobacula. The sequence goes on along the minus strand of JAHJDU010000624.1, from coordinate 9,680 downwards.
ATCCGGCGGGTGAGAAAAAAACAAATGACCACAATAATCAGGGTAAAAAGATAAATCGCTATGGGATCACCCGAGTTGCCAAGGTTCCATCCAAACAGGGTGATATCGGGATTGGGCATTCCCATCAAGCCATCATCCCCGCCGGTTACACCATACCATTTCCATACAATTGTATAAAACATCATGCCGAATGCCAGGGTCAAAAGAGCAAATGCCAGCCCCCCTGTGCGTACCTGAACCCAGCCCACGGGCAATGCCACAAGGGATGTAAAAATAATACCTGCAAAACAGGCCAGCCACAATGAGGTGGGTGATATATGGATTAAAAAAAGACCGACGACATAGGCACTGATCCCCAGGTAAGCATTATGCATAAATGATAATGATCCTGTGTAACCCAGGAGTACATCCAGGCTCATGGCTAAAAGCCCGTAAATCATCATCTCCGTGATCAGGCTTATGTAAAATCGATTTCCAGATATAAATGGAAACAGCCCTAAACCGCATAAAAGCAGAATAATCATAAGGATTTTTAACGGGTAGAATCCCTTTTGAATACCTGGTATGGTTGTTGTGTTATTCATTATTCAAATTTTCCTTCCCCAAGAATGCCGCGGGGCATAAAAGCAAGAATAACCGCCATAAGTATATAAACGATTACCATTGCAAGGTCAGTGATAAAAAATTCTGCCAACGTCTGGACAATACCGATAAGAAGTGCGGCAATAACGGCTCCCCTAAGGCTCCCCAAACCGCCAATCACGATGACAACAAAGGAAGAGATCAGCATTTCACCGCCCATCAAAGGATCAATGGTGGTCAAGGGGCCTGCGATGATACCGGCGATCCCGGCCATGAAACACCCCAGAACAAAGGCACCCATGTGAACATAGCTCATGTTGATCCCCAGACAGGATACCATCTCCGGGATTGTGCTTGAGGCTCTCAAGATTATTCCGATTTTGGTTTTGTTTAAAAAAAGCATTAAACCGCCCATTATTGCTGCTATGAAGAATAAGGTTGCCAGCCGGAAAATCGGGTATTGAGTACCCAGGATAGAAATAGTTCCCTTCAGAAATGCCGGCAGATCAATAAAGCAGGGTTTATTTCCCCAGACATATTTAATCATGCCGTCAAGAAAAAACATCAGTCCATAGGTCAGGATCAGGGTGTAAACCATGGATCGTTTGCGCATGGGCGCAATTATGGTCCTTTCTATTAACAATCCAACAGCGCCCACTATAATCGGTGCAATGACAAGGGCTGCAAAATAATTCAAACCGGTCGCCACCAGCGTATAGCCGGTATAGGCACCCACAGCGTATAGAGCACCATGCCCCATGTTCATTATACGGCTCAGTCCATAAATAATATTCAGACCGATGGCTACTATGAGAAATACGCCGCTGAGAACAAGGCTGTTTAATGTTATATCTACAATAATACCGAGCGATCCGCCCATAATATGCTTGCCTGTCCTGTGAATCTGCATGAAAATAGTCTTTTGTTGAATATTTTCATGCAGATGTGTTTAAAATTTAGAAAAAAGAGTTGCTGAATAATTTTTTTTTAGCATCCCCTTATTCTGGAGGTCCTAACTCGTCTGCTGTAAACGTTTTTAACACTTTCATATAAACCTTGGCACCAAAAGGATTTTCCGGTGCAGCCATGGTTTCCGTCAGAACAGCTGTATTGCGCATACAATTGTCTTTTGCAGATATTCGAACGTTTCCGTAAGGGCCGTCAAAGCTGATACCTCGGAGAGCGTCAGCAATGGCTTTAGCATCCGTACTTCCCGCCTTTTCAATGGCATTGAAAAGGTTCATTGCACCCACATAACTGTGAACAGCTGCATCAGAAGGAATGGTTTTGAATTTATTCCAGAATCTCATTTCCCATGCGTCTGAAACGGGGGTGTTCACATCCCATGACCAGTCAGAGGCACCGAAAATACCATAACAGGCTTCTCCGCCAGCTTCCAGCTCAAGCGGTCCAGGAGCGGCTGCAGATACGATCTTTACCTTGCCCTGGAGGCCAAAATCAGACATTTGTTTGGCAAAAGCAGGGATGACATTGGTAATAAAGGCGATGTAGACACCATCAGCACCAGAGGCTTTGATTTTGCTGATGTAAGATGACCAGTCTTTGGTACTGGTAGGTGCCTTATCAAATTCTTCATTATAAATTTTAATTCCATTTTCTTTGGCTAGATCAATGAATCTTTTGCCGGCATCATGTCCCCATGCATAGTCGTGTACAATGACATAATAGGTTTTGTCCTTCAGATCCGGCCGTGCCAAAATTCCTTTTACATTTCCGACAGCTGTCTGGTCGTTGGCCAACTGACCGCTTCTGAAAACAAGCGGATGGAGACCGTACAATGCAGTTGTCATCACGTGGGTGGTAAGAAAGGGTACATTAAGTTTGTCAATGTTTGCTGCAAGCGCCAGGCCTACACCGCTGGAAAATACTCCGATCAAGGCTTTGCAGTCATCCTTGTACACCAGTTTTTCAGCTTTTGTTACGGCAACCGGTGCTTTGATCTGGGTGTCTTCAACAAGCAACTCAATGGGTCTTCCCAGGACAGTTCCCTTTTCTTCGGCAGCCATTTCAATACCATACTTCATCTCAAGGCCACCCTGGGCAACAATACCGGTAAGGGGAACCAATACGCCAATTCTAACAGGCTTTTCTGCAAATACCTGTTGTGGCGCTAATAACAGGACAGCGATCATTAAACTCAGCGAAATTGTGATAAACCTCTTCATTTTCTACCTCCTAATTAATGATGAATCATTGTTATAGGGAAGTCCCATTCACCCCTTCAAGGTGAAAGGATTCCCACGGGTCTAAACTTTTTTATTTAAAAAAGTCATCCCTGGCTTTTTTCAGCTGCTGTACATTTTCTAAAGGAGATCCCGGAGCAATACCGCAACCAGGGCAAAGGAAATCTGTTCCGTTTTCAAGGGCGGTAAAAGCTTCCTTATAAGATTGCTCAGGCGTACCCATAAAAAGCGTGGTGGCAGCGGCTACATTGCCAAATACTCTGACACCGTTTGCATGGGCAATTTTGACAGCTTCTTTCATATTGGCACCCTCTTCAATGCTTATTCCTTTAACACCGGTTTCACACATTAAAGGAATAATCATATCTGTATTACCGCAAATATGCAGGACAAGGGGACCCTTTGTTTTGGCAACAATATCCGACAATACAGGTACTACAAATTTTTTAAACATTTTCGGGCTCATGAGGGCAGGGCCTGCAGTGGGTTCTGCCATGACATAATAGTCTGCCCCGTTTTCAAAGGCAAAATTAATGACGTCAATCATGGCCTGTTTGGTGATTTCAAGAACCTTCTCAACATCTTTTGGCCGCTTAAAGGTCCATCTCATGAAATTTTCAGTGGACACAAGGTTGGCTCCGCAGGTAAAGGCGCCTTCTGATTCACCAAAAATTGCCTTCTGGCCGTCTAATTTTTTCTTTAGCATTTCAAATTGTTTTTTATAAACAGGAAATCTTCCCCGATCAAGAAAATCAGACGGATAATCCAAACCATCCAGGCTTTCTGCATATGGATGTTCCTTAATGCAATACTGGAGATCAATTTGCGGGATTCCGAGCCCGCATCCAAATGCTTCGCTCATGGGAGTGATATCCCATCCCATGGCCTTGACCATTTCAAATCCAGCCAGCTCACCTGCCAGGGACAGAGTCGTCATGGCTTCAGGATCAGTGTCGGCAAGCGGTCTTTGGGCACCGCATTTTTCCATCAAATCAACCATTCCATAGGTTGTGGTGCACCCGACAGGGGTCATATCAACGGTTTTTCCCTCCAATTGATTCATAACTCTTTCTTTTAAATTCATTTCTCCCCCTGGTTTTATTATTAATTTGTTATTGCATCATTGATTATTGAATCTGTCCCCGTTGTTTTTAACTGCCCTAAAGCGCCATGTCTATTAGTTCAACAAGGTCATAAACCTTCATATCGCTTTGAATCCTTTTTGAACCTTCATTCAGGTTGTAATGACAGAAGGGACAAATGGAAACCATTTGCTGTGCCCCTGTGTCCATACCTTCCTGTATCCTTAACCCGGCATTTTTTGCCGCCCAGTCCCCATACCCTGTCATGACGCCACCGCCACCGCCGCAACAATAGGAATTGCTGCGGATTCTCTCCATTTCCACAAAATTAATCCCTGGAATGGCTTTGAGTATTTCACGGGGGATGTCATACAGGCAGTTGTCTTCATTTTTTCCCAGATAAGATCCTTTCCACTGTTGGGAACCATCTTCATCTATCTTATAATTAATCAAATGTCTGCCAGTGTGGCAGGGATCATGATAGGTCACTTTCCAGGGAACTTCCCTGGTAAATTTTATCTTGCCTTCCTTGAAATAGTTGAAAAGAAAATTCGTGGTATGGATGATCTTGAGACCCCCCAGGTATTCTTCACACTCATCAGAAAGGCTGTAATCTTTTTTTATGGCCCTGAAACATCCTGCACAGGATGTAACAATGGTTTCAACCCCGTGGTTATCATGAAGGTCCTTGAAGGTTTTCATATTGGTTTCAGCCACGCGTTTGAATTCATCCACATCCCCAAGTCTATTGGCAGTTGATCCGCAGCAGATTTCGTTTTCTCCTAGAATCCCGAAATCAAGACCCAGTTTCTGGAATATGGAAGCCGTTGCCACGGGAAAGTTTCTGACCGGCAGGTTAAAGGCACCTGTACAGCCCACATAAAACAGTATCGGGGCATTTTCTTTCATGATATTTTTGATGGGCTTTTTTGCTTTCTTAAAGGGCCGGGTCCAGTCAGTTCGGACCCTTCTGGGACCCTGGTAAGGATTATCATAACTTCTCAGGGACTGGGCAATCACTTTCTGGGTCGGCATGGGACCGGCACCATCTGCCACAGCCTTACGTCTCATGGCTTCCATGATTTCCGGGATAAACGGTTTATGGTCCAGTTCACACTGGTTCTGACATCCGCCGCAGATGGTGCATCTATAAATATCATTTACAAATTCCTGTGTCCATTCAAGCTGGCCATCAAGAATTCCTCTGGCAAAAGCAATTTTACCCTTGGACGCCATGTTTCCATCAAATCCGAACTCCACACCGGCCGGGCATATTTCCCCAAAGGTGGGCGGGGGGCCAAAATCATAAGTTGTTTTACAATTACCACATGCAGTACATTTCCATACTGCATCTTCCAATTCTTCAAGTGAAGGAATATTCCACTTCATAAAAGCCTCCAAAATTATTTAAACGCATAATTTTTTTTTAAATCATATTTATACATGATGTCTAAAGGGCCAGCTTCCCGGTATTCATGATATCATTAGGATCCAGCATATTTTTTACTCTTTTTAAAAGCTCAACATATCCAGGATGAGCCCTTTTATTTATCTCCAGTCCAAAATCAACGGGTGGCTTGTATGGGATACCGCCGTTATCAAGATCGACTTTCAGGCATTCGACTATGGCCTGTCTCGCATTCTCTATGGATGCAGGATCTTTTTTCGGAAAGGGGATCATGGCCCGGAGCATGCCATAGTGAACGCCCCTGTAATTGGTTACACGAACCGAGGGTGACAGGTTGCGGCCAATCAGGATTTTTTTCCATTCTTCATAAACCGGTTCCCACTTGTTGACGGGTGTAAAGGTTCCGGGCCATGAAATTCCGGCCCCTCCCTGTTTGGTATAATTCTTGGTTGACCCGACAATCTGGCTGGGTAGCTGGGTCCTTGCCTTCAAAGCTTCTTCAGGATATACAGTCTCCTTTAAGGACGAGCCTTTTTTGGTTTCTTCATCAACCACCATTTTCCAGATTTCTTCCCTGGCTTCTTTTTCTTTTTCAGTCCAGGAAAATGTTGTGGCAAAAGAAATCCATTCCGGCGTATCTGCAGGTTTTGGTTTGTATGGATAGGGGATAGGTACCTGGGAAAGCCACCAGGAAACCCCGGTCAGGTCATCACAGATTTCATAATTACCAAGGGTTCTAAGATAGGATGCCATTTGACCGATGGTTTCCGTAGATGCTGTAAAAACTTTCAGGATAGGCGGCGTGGGATGCACACGCAAACCGAGTTTTGTTATAACTCCGGTGGTACCCAGCCATCCTGTGAACAGGCCGTCCATTCTCGGCAGGGGCAGGCAACTGTGCCAGGCATCTTCCTGGATGGCACAGGAACCGACCCGGACCAGTTCACCTGTGGGCAGCACCACTTCCATACTGGTTATTTCCTCACTGTTCAGGCCGTATCGTCCGCTTAAACCGCCGATGCCGTGGCTGATGGCGCAGGAAGAAGTCGAGGCTGAAGGCGGTCCAACAGGCCAACTAAACCTGAGATTGTATTTGGCCAGGGCACTGGCAAATTTGGCATGTGATACCCCAGGCTCAATAATGGCATAGTGGGATTCTTCATCAATCCGGATGATATTATTCATCCGCTTCATGTCCAGTAAAATACCACCATTTTCAGGTATACACAGACCACCGATATTGGTGCCCGCAGTAAATGGCGTAACGGAAATTTTCTCCTGATTGGCAAATTTCATTATTGCCTGAACCTGTTCAACACTTGTCGGCATGACAACATAATCCGGCAATTTGGGCTTCACAAATGACAGGTCATAAGAGTATGCATAACGAATGTGCTTATAATCGGTTGCATTTTTTTCACCAACGATTTCACATAGTTTTTTTGTGATTCGTGAATCAACTTTTGATTCCTTTGGCATTTAGGTCATTTTCTTTCTCCTTCTAAGTGGTTCTGGAACTATCAGTTTTTCCGATTTTGCTTCAACAACCCATTTTCAGTAATGATCATAGTTCCATTTTTACTTGCCAACATTCCTTTTTCCACTTCATTGATGTGGTCCAACATTGCCTTGCTTGCCTTTTCAGGATCATGCGCTTTTAATGCGGCAACAATCCTTTTGTGTCCGTCGCAGACCATTTTTAAGAATTGTTCGTCCGTGTGCACCATCCGTTTGATATTAATCAATGCCGTTTGAATGGTTTCAACAATCAGACTGATAATTTTGTTTTCAGTAATATCAACAAGCTTTTTATGGAAAGCAATGTCAAGGTCACTGATGAAATTTTTACCATCTGGCTTCTGCTCCATGGCTAAAATATTATTTTCAAGGTATTCAATATCTTTAACCTTGATTTTTTCAGCACAGATTTTAACCACCTGTGGTTCAATAAAGGTTCTGATCTGGGTGTATTCCCGGAGACCTGGGTTTTGAAAAAAGAAATAATTTACAAGACTGTCTTTTATGGTGGTAATGTCGACCTGTTTTATAAATGCGCCCCCGGACATTCCCTGGCGGATTTCAATAAGGCCGTATGCTTCCAACACTCGGTAAGCTTCTCTGAGGGAAGATTTGCTGACACCAAAATGATTGGCAAAGTCTTTTTCAGAAGGCAGTTGCTCACCGATTTTCAATTCCCCATCCAAAATAGCGCTTCGGATTTGTTCAGCAATATTTTCAGATATCCGGCTTGCTTTTACTGTTTCAAATTTAAAACCCACGATTTTATTATCTCTCCAATTAAATTTTGTAATTTCAGGTTTTTGACTAGTCCAATTACATTTTCATTTGGCCTTGTCAAGAAATATTTTAAATATTAAAATATCAGATGTTTTAACATTTTCTATTGACATTTATTTTTCTATTGACTACGAAGAAGATACGCTTAATGGTAGTATTAATATATAATAGTATGGAAATTATGCTGTTTATAATTTAAATAAACCAAATTCTAATAAATTAAGGAAATAAAATGGGAATCAAAATCAATGCTTTAAAATGTACCAATTGCATGGCATGCGAAATGGTATGCAGCTATCATAGAGATGATGGTTTTGCCTTTCTCTCAGCATGTATCGTCGCATATAGAGCCAAAGAAAAAAAAGATTATTTTGGCATGCTTCTTAAAGAGGAAGATGTGCTGATTGTTGCACGTCCGGAAGGGATTGAAATTAATAAAATTGGTGAAGAGGCTGATCCTGATAAGGAAGCGGATGCTTCGGCAAAACCCATGCTGCTCAGAGAGGGCTGTGACCTTTGCGAAGATATGGATGACTACGGGCCCATGTGCATTGCATTTTGCCCGGTAGATGCAATTACACTGGACTAAAAAGGAGACCTTGGTATGGAATATTTATCAACGGATAAGATTCTTGTCATAGATTTAAACACAACAGAGGTTGAAGAAGAAGAACTTTCTGAAGCTCTTGTCCAAGAGCACATCGGCGGTATTGGAATTACAAAATATTTATACGACAAATACAAGGAAGATGATCCCATCGTTATTGGAACGGGATTGCTTACGGGCACAACATATCCTGCTTCCGCCTCGGCTCAGATAACAGCAAAGAGTCCGGTAACTGGGAAAGTCTGTCATTGTCCTGTTATATATAAATTAGGAGTGGAAATAAAATATTCCGGATTTGATTATATTGTGGTCAAAGGCAGGTCAGAATCTCCAGTATATTTATGGATACACGACGGTGTGGCAGATATTTCAGATGCCGCTGATATCTGGGGAAAAGATGTATGGGAATCAACGGATTCGCTTAGAAAATTTGTAGGGGACGGTCTTCTCCAGACCATGATGATCGGCCCTGCCGGTGAAAAAGGATCTGATTATGCCCAGGTCTGTTATAACCATTGGAGCAGCCCCGACCGGTTTGGATTTGGTAAATTATTCGGGGCCAGGAACCTGAAAGGATTTGCATTCAGGGGTATGGGCCTGATAGAGATTGCCGAACCCGAAGATTATGTTGAACGTTCCCTTGAAATACTCAAAGCAGTCAAGGAGAATAGTTTCCTTGAGAAAAAAGGGATTGCCCAGATCCTTACGGCTTTGGGAGAAGAAGGGATCGAAGAATGGATGCGCCCTGTCACCCACAGGCATAGTGCAGACTATTTTACACCCTATGCCACCAATACGGGTCTTTTTATGGATGAAGATCCTGGCCTGCTTAAAGAATCAAAAGAGGACGAACCAGGGGTACTTGTCTCTGACATCTATGCCTTGCTTGGGTTTAAAAACCTGGAACTTTCAGCTGTTGATGCAGGTCGTGCCTTAAAGGCATGTGCAAAATATGGAATTGACCCCTTTGCCGTTGCCGAGCTTTGTGGGAAAACCACCCTGGAAGAGATCAAAGCGTCCTTTGATTCAATAAGCGGTGAGGTTGTCATTCCAGGTAGAGGTCTGTTTACACCATGGTGCCCAACAGGACCAATCTTTAATGATTTTGGTCTGTCTGGTGAAGATGAGATCATGGCCTGGTGGGAAAGAAGACAGGCAGTATCCATGATTTTTGGAATTCAGCCCATATTTTCCCTCATGTGTCCTGAACTTACCGAAGAAAACATGCTGGAACTGGCAAGCCTGGGTACAGGCCTTGAACTGACCCAGGAAACCCTGGATGCGGTCATTGATAATATTTTTGGATAAAAAATGAACTATCCGAAAATAGGGGTATATGCAGGGTCAGGTACTTCCCATTCCTGGCTCTGGTTTGTAGATTTGTTTGAAAAGGCAGGGTTTTATGACCTTGTTTTTCTGGATGAATTTTTTGTACAGAACAACGACATAAAAGCCCTTGACGTACTGGTTGTCTCTGGCGGGGATACTTTTGCCGTGGC